>NZ_JBFAXX010000006.1:0-174967 GCF_040680995.1 Kitasatospora sp. NPDC051914 | reverse complement strand
TGAGGTGCTAGTGCCCTTTATCGGGCGTGGGGGTTCAAGTCCCCCCTCGGACACAGACGCGGAGATGCGGGTCGGGATCACCCCGGCCCGCATCTCCGCTTTTCGGCATCCCCCGGTCCCGCCGTCAGACCCCTGCGGAAGCCCCGTCGGTGCCGGCCACCAGCACCTGGACCGCCTTGTCCGCGGCCGCCCGGTAGACGACGGAGGCCAGCTCGGAGGAGACGTCGCCCGCCTGGAAGTACCAGAAGGTGAGGACGGCGGGGCCGATCCGCTCGACGGCGAGGTAGCCGTTGAGCAGGATGCCGTCGAGGGCGCCGTCCATCCGCACCGCCGTGGCGCCGATCCCGCCGAAGCGCACCGGCGTCAGCGTGAAGGTGACCGCGGTGGCGCCGCTCTCGAGGGTCAGCTCGTGGCAGTTCCGGAGCGCCTCGCTCACCCGGCCGTGGTCGTCGGCCAGGGCCTGCTGCTCCTCGGCGAGCAGGGACTCCCCGACGTACGGGCTGGACTCGAACGTGGTGAACTCGGCCTGCTCGTGGACGGCCCCGGGCCGGGGCGCGCCCTGGCCGTTGAGGATCGCGGTCACCAGCGGGCAGCCGCCCGTGGCCGAGTCCCCGGACCCGCTCGCCGGGAGCGACTCGACGAAGGCCGGGCCGAGGTCCTCGACGCTGAGCAGCGCGTTCCTGAGGTCATCCGAACTCGGCACCGCCGAGGCCGAGGACGAGGGATCGCCGGGCGAGGGCGGGGAGGACACCGCGGCTCCCGGAGTCGGGGCGGGGCCGCCGCCCGACCCGCCGCAGGCGGTCCCGCCCGCCACGACCAGGGCCAGCAGCGGGGCTGCCAGCAGCCTCGCCCGCCCGGGCCTGGCCGGCCGTGAGGCCGTCCGCAAGGCATGCATCAGGGCCCCTTCCGAAAGGTCGCGCCCCTGCCCTGATGGTCGCACCGCCCGCACACGACTGCCCTCCGGCCGATCCGATCGTGGCCGGGGCGGGCCCTACGCCGGTCGGCGGTCCAGCCGCTGCGCCCGGCCCGCCCGCGGCCGACGCTGGAGTGATCGACGCCGGTCAACGGCGCCCCACGGACGGAGGAGCCATGACCGAGCCCGCCACGCCGGCCGAACGCACGGAGCGCGGCAGGTCGGTGCGCAGTGTGGTGCCCCGTTCGTCCCACGGCCTGCTGCCCTTCTCCGAGGGCCGGCCGGACCCGGTGACGCTGCTCCGGCGGCAGGCGGTGACCCGGCTGCCCGAGCTCGTCCCGTTCCGGTACGGGCGGATGGCGGTGTCGCCGTTCGCCTTCCTGCGCGGCGCCGCGGCGGTGATGGCGGCCGATCTCGCGCTCCAGCCGCACACCGGGCTGACCGTGCAGCTCTGCGGCGACGCCCACCTGCTGAACTTCGGCGTGTTCGGCTCGCCGGAGCGGGCGCTGCTGTTCGACCTCAACGACTTCGACGAGACGCTGCCGGGCCCCTTCGAGTGGGACGTGAAGCGGCTGGCCGCCAGTCTGGCGGTGGCCGCCGGGTCGATCGGGGCCAAGCAGGGCCAGGCGCGCGAAGCGGCCCGGGAGGCCGCCCGGGTCTACCGCGAGTCGATGCGGCGGCTGGCCGGCCTGGGCGAGCTCGCCGTCTGGTACGAGCGGATCGACACCGCCGAGATCCTGCCCCTGCTGCGCGGCGGGGAGCGCCGCCGGGCCGAGGGCAGGCTCGCCGCGGCGCGGCGCCGGGACAGTCTGCACGCCGTCGCCAGGCTGACCGAGGTCCGCGGCGGGCGCCGCCGGATCGTGGCCCGGCCGCCGCTGATCACCCGCATTCCGGCACCGGACGCCGAGACCGTGCACAGCATCCTGAACGGCTACCGGGAGAGCCTGCCGGAGGAGCGCCGCGGCCTGCTGGACCGCTTCCACTTCATCGACGCCGCCGCCAAGGTCGTCGGGGTCGGCAGTGTGGGCACCCGCTGCTTCGTGGTGCTGCTGGAGGGGCGGGACGAGGAGGACCTGCTGGTGCTCCAGCTGAAGGAGGCGGAGCGGTCCGTCCTGGAGGAGCACCTGCCGTCCGGTCCGCACGACCACCACGGGCACCGGGTGGTGGCCGGCCAGAAGCTGATGCAGGCGGCGAGCGACATCTTCCTCGGATGGACCAGCGGACCGGACGCCCGGGCGCGGCACTTCTACTGGCGGCAGCTGCGCGACATGAAGGGCTCTGCGGAGATCGAGGCGATGTCGCCGGGCCTGCTCGCCCGGTACGGCGCCCTGTGCGGGACGGCCCTGGCCCGGGCGCACGCCCGTTCCGGCGACCGGGTGGCCATCGCCGGCTACCTCGGCAGCGGCGCGGTCTTCGAGGAGGCGATCGCCGACTTCGCGGTGCAGTACGCCGTCCGCAACGCCGCCGACCATGCGCGGCTGGTCGAGGCGATCGCCTCCGGCGCGGTCGAGGCCGCCTCCGAAACATGACAGGCCGCCACATCCACCACTCCGTCAGCTGAGCGGACGTCACCGGTCGGACGGTCACGAGTGGCGGGCCACCTGGGGCGGACCTAGCTTCGGTGGGGCGGAGACTCCCTGCGTCGCCGTGCCCCCGCACACCTCCCCACACCCGCTCTGCCCCACACAGCGCGCACCCCACCGCACCCCCACCGCACCCCCACGCGCCCGAGAACCCCCGCACTCCCGGCAACCCCACGCACCCCGCGGCCCCCGCGCGGCCGGGCCCGGAGAACGCCTGGCCCGGCCGTCCGCACCCCCACATCCGGGCCCCGATCCCGGGGCCCGCCCGACCCCCGTACCCCGGAAAGCAGGCCACCGTTCCATGTCCAAACGTCGGACCCACTACCTCGCGGGCGGCGTCGCCGCCCTCGTCGCGAGCCTGGGGGCGGTCCCGCCCGCCCATGCCGCGACCTCCCTGCACACCGTCTACCCCGGCCAGTCGATCCAGGCGGCGGTGGACGCGGCCGCCCCCGGCGACACCGTCCAGCTGATGGCCGGCACGTACCACGAGAGCGTCCTGATCAACCGCTCCGACCTCACCCTGCGCGGGACCGGCGACTCGACCGTCCTCGTCCCGGACCCTGCCCAGACCGGGAACGCGTGCGCCACCGCCGGCCACGGCATCTGCGTGGCCGGCACGGACACGGAGAAGGTGAAGAACGTCCGGATCAACTCGCTCACCGTCTCCGGCTTCCCGAAGAACGGCATCGACGCCTCCAACACCGACCACCTGCGGATCGTCGACGTCGGCGCCCACCACAACGGCAACCAGGGGATCAGCCAGGAGAAGTCGATCCGCGCCACGCTGACCGGCAACGAGGCCACCGACAACGTCCAGGCCGGCATCTTCCTGGCCAACTCGATCGCGCACGAGGGCGGCGCGATCGACACCCAGGGCACGGTGATCCGCGGCAACCGCCTGGAGGGCAACCGGATCGGCGTGGTCGTCCGCCGCGCCCGCGAGCTGACCGTGGACGCCAACGACATCAGCGGCAACTGCGGCGGCGTCTTCGTGGTCGGCGACGAGGGCGTGCCGAAGGCGGGCGCGCTGACCGTGCGCCGCAACTACATCCACGAGAACAACAAGTACTGCCCGCCGAACCCGCGGCTGGCGTTCATCCAGGGCACCGGCATCCTCTTCACCGGCGCCGAGGACTCCCTGGTCACGGAGAACCAGATCGAGGGCAACCGCGGCGACTCGCCGATGTCCGGCGGCATCGTGCTGTTCGCCAGCGTGGTGGGCACCCCGAACAACCGGATCACCGTCACCCGCAACGTGCTGAGCGACAACGGCCCGGCCGACCTGGCCGACCGCGACACCGGCGCGGACAACACCTGGTCCCGCAACACCTGCAGGGTCTCCGAGCCCGCCGGCCACTGCTGACCGCCGCCGGCCGGCCGGCGGCCCGTCGGACGACCGCACCGCAGACCACCACCTCCCCCGGGCACCCAGCCCCCGCACGAAAGGCGGTTCCATGTCCGCCAGCGCCCAGTCCCCCTCCCCGCCCGCGGCGATGCGTCTGCGCGAGCTCGTCTTCGGCGCCGCCTGCGCCGCGGCCGTCCGTGCCGCGGCCTCGCTCGGCGTCGCCGACGCACTCGGCGAGAACCCGGCCCCCGTCCGCGACCTGGCCGCCGCGCTGAAGGTCGAGCCCAAGCCGCTGCGCCGGCTGCTGCGCGCCCTCGCCAGCTACGGGATCTTCACCGAGACCGACAACGACCGCTTCGCGCACACCGACATGTCGCGGATGCTGCGCGAGGACGCCCCCAACAGCCTGAAGTACATCGCCCTGTGGTGCACCGAGCCGTGGACGTGGGAGGCCTGGCCCCGTCTGGACGAGGCCGTCCGCACCGGCCGCAACATCTTCCCCGAGATGTTCGGCAAGGAGTTCTTCCAGTACCTGCACGACGACGCCGGCGAGTCCGCCAGGGTCTTCGACAAGGCGATGAGCAGTTCCAGCCGGCAGTCCGCGGCCGACCTGGTGGCGTTCCTGGACGACCTGTCCGGCGTCTCCAGCGTGGTCGACATCGGCGGCGGCCAGGGCCTCGCGCTGGCCGGCCTGCTGGAGAAGCACCCGCACCTGCACGGCACCCTGCTGGACCTGCCGCAGGTGGTCGCGGACGCCGATCCGCGGCTGCGGCCGGGCGGCTCGCTGGCCGACCGGGCCCGGCTGGTGCCCGGCGACTGCCGGGTGGACATCCCGGTGAAGGCCGACCTCTACCTGATCAAGAACATCCTGGAGTGGGACGACGAGTCCACCCGCCGCACCCTGGCGAACGTGGTGGGCGCGGCCCGCCCGGGCGCCCGGGTCGTCGTGGTCGAGAACCTCGTCGACGACAGCCCCTCGATGCGGTTCACCACCGCGATGGACCTCCTGCTGCTGCTCAACGTCGGCGGCGCCAAGCACACCCGGGAGAGCATGCTCGGGCTGATGTCCGAGGCCGGCCTGCGGGTCGACGAGGTCCGCCCGGTCAACCCGTACCTGCACGCCTTCGAGAGCGTCGTCGAGGGCTGATCCCCGCCCCGCACCGAGGCCCGCCGGCAGAGCGCCGGCGGGCCTCCTCGTGCGCCCGACGCAAGCCGCCGCCGCGAGCCCCCGCCGATCCCGGAGCGGCCCGGCACAGCCGCCCGGCACGGCTGCCGGGCACGGCGCAGCGTCAGGGCGCCGGTCCGACGGGTGGTCGGCCGGCGCCCTGGCGCTCTTCGACGGGTCAGCCCGCGGGCCGCTCCCAGCGGTAGAACTCGCGTGCCATCGCGTCCTTCGGCTCCCGCCAGGTTGCGGGGTCGTACGCCTGGACGTGGGCGGTGAGCCGCTCGCTGACGAGGCGGAACTCCGGGTGCTTCACGTGCTGGGCGACGGACGGCCCGGGCGGCCGGTCCGCCTCGATGAGGTGCAGGTAGAGGTCCTCGAACTGGAACAGGCTGCGGCCGGTGACGCCGATCAGGTGCGGCAGTTCGCCGCGGTCGGAGTCGGCGAAGATGCCCGCGATGTCGTCGCCGGAGCCGGGCCGCATCCGGGCGACGATGAGCGAGCGGTACGTCCCGCTCACCGCACGCCCGCCCGCAGTTCGACCTTCTCCTTGATGAGCTCCATCTGGATCCGCGAGTTGCGGTTGATGTGGTTGGTCATGCCGTGGTCGTCGACCGGCGCGGTGGGCTTCATCGCGAAGTCCTGGACCCAGCGCATCAGCGTGCCGCCGGGCCGCTCGGAGTACTCCCACCGGATGTTCATGAACTCGAACGGGCCGGGCTCCACCCGGCGTGCCCTGACGGTCAGCCCCTGGCGGTCGGTCTCCCGCTCGGAGACCCAGCTCCAGACGGTGCCGTTCTCGTCGGGGTGCATGGTCAGCCGGAAGGTCGTCTTCGGGCCCTCGCGGTCGATCACCTCGACGGAGGCGTACTCGCTGAACAGCTGCGGCCAGCCCTCCAGGTCGTTGGTGACGTCCCAGACGAGGTCGATCGGGGCGTTGATGAGGATCTCGTTGTCCGTGTGGCCGGGCATGGTGTCAGGCTCCCGTCGTGGCAGAGGCGTTGACGGCGTCGAGGAAGTCCTGCGGGGTCTTGGACATCTCCGCGCCGGGGGTGATGGGCAGGGCGTACTTGTTCTCGAGCTCGCCGACGATGCCGAGCAGCGCGAGGGAGTCGACGCCGAACTCCTCGAAGGTGGCGCCGGGCCGCTCCAGGTCGACCGGGTCGACGCTGATGCCGGCCCGGCCCTTGATGAGCGCGGCCAGTTCGCCGTGGGTGAGGGCGTGGGTCATCGGGTTCTCCTGTGTTCGGGGAAGGGCCGGTCAGGACGGCCGGGCAGCGCCGGCGCGCAGCACCAGGGCCGCGTTCGAGCCCATCAGCCCGCGGCTGAGCACCAGGGCGGTGCGCAGCTCCGCGGTGCGACCCCGGCCGCGGACCAGGTCGAGGTCGTACGCCACCTCGGTGACGTTGGGCGTGGGCGGGACGAAGCCCTGCTCCATGGCCAGGACGGCCGCGGCGGCGTCCAGCAGCGGGGCGCCGCAGTAGGCGCGGCCGGTGCCGGTCTTGGGCGCCGTGACGGGCACCCGTGCCGCGTGGCCGCCGAGGACGTCGGCGATGGCCCGGGCCTCGGCGAGGTCGGCCTCCGGGACGCCCAGGGCGTCGGCGAAGACCACGTCGACCTCGTCGGGGGCGCAGCGGGCCTGTTCGAGTGCGGCCCGGATGGCGTGGGCGAGGCCCTCCCGGGACTCGGCCCAGCGCGACGCCCCGGTGAAGGTGGCGGCGTGCCCGGCGAGTTCGGCCCGGATGCGGGCGCCGCGGCGGCGGGCGGCCCGTTCGTCCTCCAGGACGAACATGGCGCCGCCCTCGGCGGGGACGAAGCCGCACGCCCGCCCGGTGAACGGGAGGTAGGCGGTGGCGGGGTCGTCGTCGAGGCTGAGCTCGGGGTAGCCGAGCTGGCAGACCATCGAGTACGGGGCCAGTGGTGCCTCGGCGCCGCCGACGACGACCGCGTCGGCGCCCCTGGATATGGTGCGCGCCGCGTGCGCCAGCGCATCCAGGCCGCCGGCCTCGTCACTGGCCACCACGGCGCAGGGCCCCTTGAAGCCGCCGCGGATGGAGATCTGGCCGGTGCTGGCGGCGTAGAACCAGGCGATCGACTGGTACGGGCCGACGAACCGGGGGCCGTCGCCCCACAGGTTCTGCAGCTCGCGCTGGCCGAACTCGCCGCCGCCGGAGCCGGCCGCGGTGACGACGCCGGTGGCGAACGGCGAGTTCTCGTCGGGCCGCAGCCGCGCGTCCTCGAGGGCGAGGTCGGCGGCGGCCATGGCGTAGTGGGTGAACCGGTCGGTCTGGACGAGGTAGCGGCCCTCGACGGCGGCCTCCGCGTCGAAGCCGCGGACCTCGCCGGCGACGCGCAGCGGCAGCTGCCCGCAGCCCTCGCGGGTGATCGGGCCGATGACACTGGCACCCTCACGGGTGGCCTTCCAGAAGTCGTCGGCGCCGACACCGTTGGGCGCGACCACCCCGATGCCGGTCACCACCGTCCGCCGGTCGGGCGGGTCGGAGGTCATGTCCGTGCCCCCTCTCTGCTGAGGACGACCGCGGACTGGAAGCCTCCGAAGCCGCTGCCGACCGAGAGCACGTGCCGCAGCGGCAGCTCACGGGCGGTCTTCGGCACGTAGTCCAGGTCGCACTCCGGGTCCGGGGTCTCGTAGTTGGCGGTGGGCGGCACCACGCCGTGCTTCAGCGCCAGGGCGCAGGCGACCAGTTCGATGGCGCCGATGGCGCCGAGCGAGTGGCCGACCATCGACTTGATGGAGCTCATCGGCGTTCCGTACGCGTGGGCGCCGAGCGAGCGCTTGACGGCGGCCGTCTCGTGCCTGTCGTTCTGCTTGGTGCCGGAGCCGTGCGCGTTGACGTAGTCGACGTCGTCGGCGTTCACCCGGGCATGGGCGAGCGCCTTGTCGATCGCCTCCGACATCTCCCGGCCCTCCTGGGTGAGGCCGGTCATGTGGTAGGCGTTGCCGAAGGTGGCGAAGCCGCCGATCTCGCAGATGATGCGGGCGCCGCGGCGCCGGGCGTGCTCGTACTCCTCCAGCAGGAGCACGGCGCCGCCCTCGCCGAGGACGAAGCCGTCCCTGGTGGCGTCGAACGGCCTGGAGGCGTGCTCCGGGTCGTCGTTGCGCGCCGAGGTCGCCTTGATCGCGTCGAAGCAGGCGACGGTGATCGGGGAGATCGGCGAGTCCGAGGCGCCGGCGATGCAGACGTCGACCCGCCCGTCCTCGACGGCCTGCAGGGCGTAGCCGACGGCGTCGAGCCCGGAGGTGCAGCCGGTGGAGACGGTCTGCACCGGGCCGTGCGCGCCGGCCTGTTCGGCGACGGCCGAGGCGAGCGTGGCGGGCGTGAAGGCCCGGTGCAGGTGCGGCCCGGCGCCGCGGTGGTCGACGTCCCAGCGGGCGCCCTTGGAGCTGACGCCCACGTAGTCGTGTTCCAGCCGGGTGGTGCCACCCACCGCGGTGCCGAGCGACACCCCGATCCGCCAGGGGTCCTCGGCGGCGAGGTCGAGCCCGGCGTCGCGGACGGCCTCCGCGGCGGCGGCCAGCGCGAACTGGATGTACCGGTCGCAGCGGGCCACCTCCTCGGCGTCCAGGCCCGCGGCGTACGGGTCGAAGTCGCACTCGCCGGCGATCCGGGAGCGGAATCCCGCCGGGTCGAAGAAGGTGATGCCGCGGGTCGCGGTGCGTCCGGCGGTGAGGAGCTCCCAGAACGCGGGAACGCCCACCCCTCCGGGGGCGACGACGCCTAGCCCGGTGACCACCACCCGCCGGGTCATGAAACGGCCTCGGCCGGTTCCGGCGGCGCCGGGGCCTCCTCGGTGTCGACGTGGCCGAGCTCGGGCCGCGGTGCGAGCGGGCCGAGGTGGAAGACCAGGCGGGCCTCGGTGGAGCCGACGTTGCGGAACCGGTGCTTCATGTTCATCGGGATCAGCAGGCCGTGGTCGGGGCTGAGCCGGAAGGGCTCGCCGTCGAGGTCGACCTCCAGCTCGCCCTGGACGACGAGGACGAACTCCTCGGAGTAGGGGTGGTAGTGCTCGGCGATCCGGTCGCCCGGCTGCACGATCGCCAGCCCCATGAAGCCGCTCGTGGCACCCACCGTCGTCGGGGTGAGCATGGCGCGCAGGTCGCCGCCGCGTCGGGTGTTCGGCGGCGCGTCGTCGACGTGCACGATGCGTGGGAACTTGGTGGTCATGGTTGCTTCTCCAGAGGGCTTTGCAGGGATGGGAGTTGAGGGGCGTGCGGCGCCGCTGCCGGCCCGTCGGCGCCGGTCAGACGCTCTGGGAGGAGCGGTCGGTGACCGCCTGCATGGTGCAGTCGGCGAGCAGCCGGCCGATGCCCGCCGCGGACCGCAGGTCGTGCTGCTCCTCGAGCTCCAGCAGGCGGGCGAGCACCCCGGCGGCGCGCGGGCCCGCGATGCCGAGGGCGGCCGCGGGGTCGACGTCGGCCGGGCCGGCGAAGTCGAGCACCCGGACGACCACGTCGTCGCGGTGGAAGATGGTGCTCGCCACGAGGCGCGAGCCCTCGTCGACCGCCTGGCGGTCCTGACGGGCCAGCAGGCCGACCACCGAGGCGCCGCAGCCGGACTTCACCGGGTAGCGCAGCGCGTACCGCTGGACGGGGGCGGTCGGTGCGTCCGGGGAGGCGACGCGGTGCACGGCGGGCAGCGCGGCCCGCATGAAGAAGGCGCGGGCGGACTCGGGGTTGCCGAGGTCGCGGGCCTCCTCCAGATACGGGTTGATGGCCTCCTCGACCGCGCGGACCTCGGGCTGCTGGGCGACGTGGCGCAGCGCGGCACCGAGGTCGCCGGCGACCTCGACGGCGCGGACGACCCGGTTGCCCTGCATGAAGAGCGAGGTGCGCAGCAGCCGCGTCCGCTCGTCGACCTGGGCCTTGGGCGAGGTGTAGCCGGAGAGGATCCCGGCGACCTTCTTCTCGCTGCCGGGCTTGACCGTGAAGGTGAGGGCGTGTCGGACGACGCCGTCGGAGACCGGTGCGGCGAAGTCGTAGGTGTGGTCGCCGGCGGTCTCCCGCATGATGCTGAAGCGCAGCGAGCGGGTGTCGCGGACGCAGCCGTGCAGCGGCTTCACCATCTCGCGGTGCGCCTCGCTGTCGACCCAGGAGAGGAAGGGCTGGGCGCTCTCCCACTCGCTGGTGATCAGCCACTGGGACGGGTCCTCGATGGACTGGCAGAGCTGGTCGCTGACGTGGCCGGGAACGGCGGCGACCTGGTGGCGGAGCTGCTCATAGGCCGTCAGGAAGCGTTCCTGGGCGCCGTCCATGACGTCGCACATGAGGACGACGCGCAGGCGCGGGACGGCGAGCGCGGCAGGGTGGGCGTCGGTCAGGGGTTCGGTGAGGGTCGTCATCATCACTCGTCTGCTCGAAGGAAGGGGTCGCTGCGCGGCCGCGGTGCAGCGGCGGCCGGCCGCGGGTGTGGGGGATCGGACGGCCGCCCCTCGGCGGGGCTCCGGCCGGTTCGGTCGCTCGCCCGGCCCGGTGTCGGTGACAGCGGGCCCGGACGTGGTCCGGTCACGAGGACTGAGCTCGATCGTGGCGGTCCGTCACCGATCGTGCGAGGGCAGGAACCCATCCGAGCGAAAAGGCGCGGCCATGGGCGCAACCGGCCGCGCGGGCACGCACGGGTGGCGGGGACATTGGAAGCCGGGCCCTTCGAACGACTGGAGTCACAGATGAACCCAACCGCCGACGGCCGGCTGCCCGTCCTGATCGTGGGCGGCTCCCTGGTGGGGCTGTCCACCTCGCTGTTCCTCGGAAGGCTGGGGGTGCGGCACCTGCTGGTGGAGAAGCACGCCGCCACCTCGCACCACCCCCGCGGACGCGGCAACAACGTGCGGACGATGGAGCTGTTCCGGGTGGCGGGCGTGGAGTCCGCCATCAAGGAGGCCGCCTCGGTGCTGGCGGAGAACCACGGCATCCTGCAGGCCGACACCCTCTCCGGCGACGACCAGGAATGGCTGTTCAAGGAGATCGACCCGGGCGGCGCGCTGAAGAAGTTCAGCCCCACCGGCTGGTGCCTGTGCAGCCAGAACGACCTGGAGCCGGTGCTGCTCCAGCACGCCCGCACGATGACCGGCGACATCCGCTTCGGCACCCGGATGGTCTCCTTCGAGCAGGACGCCGACGGGGTGACGGCGGTGCTCCGCAACCGGGAGACCGGCGAGGAGGAGACTGTCCGGGCGCAGTACCTGGTCGCGGCGGACGGGCCGCGCAGCCCGATCCGTGAGCAGCTGGGGATCGGGCAGACCGGCCCCGGCGACCTGTTCCACAACGTCAGCATCACCTTCCGGTCGAAGGGGATGGCCGACGTGGTGGGCGAACGGCGCTTCATCGCCTGCTACCTGACCGACCCTCGGGGCGCGGGCGCCCTGCTGCCGGTGGACAACCGGGAGCACTGGGTGTTCCACGCTCCGTGGCACCCGGAGAACGGCGAGGCGCTGGAAGAGTTCACCGACGCGCGGTGCGCCGCGGCCATCCGGGCCGCCGCCGGCGTGCCGGACCTGGACGTGGAGGTCACCGGCCGGGCGCCGTGGCACGCGGCGCAGCGGGTCGCGGAGCGGTACTCGGTGGGCCGGGTGTTCCTGGCCGGCGACTCCGCCCACGAGATGTCGCCGACGGGCGCGTTCGGCTCCAACACCGGCATCCAGGACGCCCACAACCTGGCGTGGAAGCTGGCGGCGGTGCTCGGCGGCTGGGCCGGCCCGGGGCTGCTGGAGTCGTACGGGCGGGAGCGCCGACCGGTCGCGGAGGCGACCAGTGCCCGGGCCACGGCGCGTTCGGCGGAGCACAAGCACCCCGGGTACGACGTGACGCCGGGCAGCGGGCGGCAGAGCAACGTGCTGTCGGTGGTGCTGGGTTACCGCTACCCGCTGGGCGCGGTGGTCGGTGCCGACGCGGACGGCCCGGCGGTGCCGGAGCGGCTGGCGGCGGACGGCTCCCCGGGCAGCCGGGCGCCGCACGTGTGGCTGCGGCGGGGCGGGGTGCGGATCTCCACCCTGGACCTGTTCGAGAAGGTGCCGGTGCTGCTGGCCGGGCCGGCCGCCGATGCCTGGCACGAGGCGGGCGAACTGGCCGCGAAGCGGCTGGGGGTTCCGCTGGCGGGCTACCGGGTCGGTGCGGAGCTGGAGTTGGAGCCCGAGGAGGGCGCCGACTGGGCCGGCACGTACGGCGTCGGTGCGGACGGCGCCGTGCTGGTCCGCCCGGACGGCTTCGTGGCCTGGCGCTCGGCGGGCACCACGGGCGCCCCGGAGGCCGTCCTGACGGCGGTGCTGAAGGAAGTGCTGTCCCTGGGCTGACGGGCAATCCGTAGGGGCGCGGAGAACTGCGCGGTTCGGGAGCAGGCCACCGTACGGACTCGGGGCGAACCCTGGTTCGTACGGTCACCCGCCTCCGGATTGCGCAGTTCCCCGCGCCCCTGACGTGCTGCCCCCTGATGTCGTGGCCCCCGGTGGCACAGCCGGTCTTCGGCTGAGATGGCTGGGCCACCACATGTGGCGGTCGAGGTCCATGGTGAGGGCGGTGACGAGGACGGAGCGGACGACGAGGGTGTCCAGCAGGACGCCGAGGGCGACCGCGAAGCCGATCTCGGCGAAGCCCACGATCGGCAGGGTGCCGAGGACGCCGAAGGTGGCGGCGAGGATCAGGCCGGCCGAGGTGATCACGCCGCCGGTGGCGGCCAGGCCGGCGACCGCGCCGGCTCTGGTGCCGCGGTGCAGCGACTCCTCCCGGACCCGGGTCATCAGGAAGATGTTGTAGTCGATGCCCAGGGCCACCAGGAAGACGAAGACGAACAGCGGGAAGGCGTTGTCCTCGCCCTCGAAGTGGAAGCCGTGGGTGAAGACGAAGGCGCTGATGCCGAGCGCGGCGGTGTACGAGAGGACCACGGTGGCGATCAGCACCAGTGGGGCGACGACGGCGCGCAGCAGTACCGCAAGGACGGCCAGCACCACGGCCAGCACGATCGGGATGATCATGCGGTTGTCGTCCCCGGCTGCGCGCCCGGCGTCGAGGACGACGGCGGTGTTGCCGCCGACCTGGGCGTCGGCCTGGGGCAGGGCGTGGACATTGGCCCGGACGCGGTCGACGGTGTCCTTCGCGGCCTGGCTGTCCGGCGGGTCGTCGAGGGTGGCCTGGAAGAGCGCCTGGTCGCCCTTGACCAGGTAGGGGGTGGCGCCGGCGACGCCCTCGGTGGCGGTGGTGACGGTTCTGACCTGTTGGGCGTCGGCGGCCTTGCTGATCACGGTGAGCGGGGCGCCGGTGCCGCCCGGGAAGTGCTCGGCGAGGACCTGCTGGCCGACCACCGAGTCGGGCTTGCCGGTGAAGGTGCCGGCGGTGCTCAGGCCGGTGGCGTTCAGCGAGACCAGGCCGATGCTGCAGATGGCGAGTGCCACCGCGGTGCCGATCCACACCTGGCGGGGGCGGCGGTCGATCCAGGTGCCGATGTGCGCCCAGCGGCCGGTGCGGGTGGGTTCGGGGGTGCCGTACGCGGGGCGCACCGGCCAGAAGACCCAGCGGCCGACGATCACCAGCGAGGCCGGCAGCAGGGTGAGCATGGCGGCCAGTGCCACCAGGACGCCGATCGCGCAGACCGGGCCGAGGCCGCTGGTGGAGTTCATCTCGGCGACCATCAGGCACAGCATGGAGGCGACCACGGTCGCCGAGCTGGCCAGGATCGCCGGACCGGCCCGGTGCAGGGCGAAGGCCATCGCCTCGTGCCGGTCCTCGTGTCTGCGCAGTTCCTCCCGGTAACGGGCGGTGAGCAGCAGGGCGTAGTCGGTGCCCGCGCCCAGGACGAGGACGATCAGGATGCCGGCGCTCTGCGCGTTGACGGTCAGGCCGGCGTGTGCGGCCAGCAGGTAGATGACGGCCTCGGCGACGAACAGGGCGGCCGCGGCCGACAGCAGCGGCAGCAGCCACAGCACCGGGCTGCGGTAGGTGAGCAGCAGCAGCACGATCACCACGGTCACGGTGGCGAACAGCAGGGTGCTGTCGATGCCCTCGAAGGCCTCGGACTGGTCGGCGCCGATGCCGGCCGGGCCGGTGACGTGGGTGGACATGCCGTTGCTGTTCTCGGCGGCGGTTTCGCGCAAGCTGTCGACCGCGGACGGCAGGTCGCGCCAGCCGCCGGTGCCGATGTCGACCGGCACCACGGTCTGCATGGCCTTCCCGTCGGCGGAGACCTGCGGGCCGATGACGGGTCCGCGCACGTGCGGGGCGCCGGCGAAGGCCGCGGCGTCCTCGGCCGCCTCGGCCCGGTCGGCCGGGGTGATGCCGCTGTCGCGCTGGTAGACGACCACGGCCTGGGCGATGTCGACGGGGAAGAAGACGCGCTGCTCGTTCAGCACCTGGGTGGACTCGGCGTTGCCGGGCAGCCAGCTGCTGGCCTCGTTGTCCTCCGCGTCGGTGAGCTTGCCGGCCAGCGGGAAGGCGACGACCAGCAGTACCAGCCAGAACGCCAGCACCACCCACTTGGCGCGCCTGCCGCACGGCAGTGCGGCAAGCCTTGCGGACGGGCTCATCGGGTACCCCCTTGCGGGCCCTCGGCTGCTCCCTCGGCCGCACCCGGTGCCCCGGCGTGCGGGGCGCACGGCCTCTCCCAGCATGCCACCGGCGCGCGGTCGGTGACGGATCGGGCGGCCGGCACCGGTACGCCCGCCGAGCGCCGGCGAGGTCTATCGTGTGGCTCATGAGCTCACACTTCGACGTCGTGGTCCTGGGTGCGGGCCCGGGCGGATACACCGCCGCGGTCCGGTCCGCGCAGCTCGGGCTTCGCACGGCGGTCATCGAGACCAAGTACTGGGGCGGCGTCTGCCTGAACGTCGGCTGCATCCCGTCCAAGGCCCTGCTGCGCAACGCCGAGCTGGCGCACATCTTCACCAAGGAGGCCAAGACCTTCGGCATCAAGGTCGAGGGCACGGTCAGCTTCGACTACCGCGAGGCGTTCCTGCGCAGCCGCAAGGTCGCGGAGGGCCGGGTGGCGGGCATCCACTACCTGACGAAGAAGAACGGCATCACCGAGTTCGACGGCTGGGGCACCTTCGTCGACGACCACACCCTGCAGGTCTCGCTGACCGCGGGCGGCGTCGAGACGGTGACCTTCGACCACTGCATCATCGCGGCGGGCGCCACCACCCGGCTGCTGCCGGGCACCTCGCTGAGCGAGCGGGTCGTCACGTACGAGGAGCAGATCCTCAGCGACACCCTGCCGGAGAGCATCATCATCGCGGGCGCCGGCGCGATCGGCGTCGAGTTCGCGTACGTGCTGCACAACTACGGCGTGAAGGTGACGATCGTCGAGTTCCTCGACCGGGTGGTGCCGCTGGAGGACGCGGAGGTCTCGGCGGAGCTGGCGAAGCGGTACAAGCGGCTCGGCATCGAGGTGCTGACGTCGACCCGGGTGGACGCGATCGACGACTCCGACCCGAACGCCAAGGTGCGGGTGACCGTCACGCAGAACGGCGTGCAGAAGGTGCTGGAGGCCGACAAGGTGCTCCAGGCGATCGGCTTCGCGCCGCGCACCCAGGGCTACGGCCTGGAGAGCACGGGGGTGAAGCTGACCGAGCGCGGTGCGATCGCCGTGGACGGCCGCAGCCGCACCAATGTGCCGCACATCTACGCGATCGGCGACGTCACGGCCAAGCTGATGCTGGCGCACGCGGCCGAGTCCATGGGCGTCATCGCGGCGGAGACCATCGCCGGCGCGGAGACCATGGAGCTGGACTTCGTGATGATCCCGCGGGCGACGTACTGCCAGCCGCAGATCGCCAGCTTCGGCTGGACGGAGGCGCAGGCCCGCGAGCAGGGCTACGACGTCAAGGTGGTGAAGTTCCCCTTCACCGCGAACGGCAAGGCGCACGGCCTCGGCGACGCGGCCGGCTTCGTCAAGCTGATCAGCGACAACAAGCACGGCGAGCTGCTCGGCGCCCACCTGATCGGCCCCGAGGTCACCGAGCTGCTGCCGGAGCTGACGCTGGCCCAGCAGTGGGACCTGACGGTGCACGAGGTGGCGCGCAACGTGCACGCCCACCCGACGCTCGGCGAGGCGGTCAAGGAGGCCGTGCACGGCCTGGCCGGACACATGATCAACTTCTGATCGACCGCCGCGGCACTCTCCGCGGCCGGCGGTGACGGTCCACCGGGCCGCCACCGCCGGCCGCCGGCGCAGCCCGTACCCTGGGCGCGGACGGGTGCCCGCCGCGCCCGCAGGACACGGGGGTGCGCGTGGGCGACGAACGGGGTCTGACCGCCGGCGAGCTGGTCGAGCTGCTGGCCGACCCGGGCAGTTTCCGCTGCTGGGACGAACCGGTCGCCCACCCGGGCGCGGACGACGCGTACGAGGCCTCCCTGGCGAAGGCCGCGGCCCGCACCGGCCTGGACGAGGCGGTCACCACCGGCCGGGCGCTGCTGGACGGCGTGCCGGTGGCCCTGGTCGCCTCCGAGTTCGGCTTCCTCGGCGGCTCCATCGGGGTGGCCACCGCCGAACGGATCACCCGCGCGGTGGAACGGGCCACCGAGGAGCGCCTGCCCGTGCTCGCCCTCCCGGTCTCCGGCGGCACCCGGATGCAGGAAGGCTCCGCGGCCTTCCTGTGCATGGTCCGCGTCACCGCGGCCGTCCAGGCCCACCAGGCGGCGGGCCTGCCGTACCTCACCTACCTGCGCAACCCCACCATGGGCGGGGTGTTCGCCTCCTGGGGCACGCTCGGCCACGTCGTGCTCGCCGAGTCCGGCGCCCGGCTGGGCTTCCTCGGCCCGCGCGTCTACGAGGAGCTGCGCGGCGTCCAGCTGCCGCCCGGCGTCCAGCGCTCGGAGACCCTCGCCGCCCGCGGCCTGGTCGATGCCGTCCTGCCGCCCGAGGAGCTGCGCGAACGGGTGCTGCGCGTGCTGTCCGCGCTCGGCTCCCGGCCCGTCCGCCAGCCGCAGCCGGCCGCCGACCGCCCGGCGGGCACCACCGCCGACGCCTGGGACTCCGTCCGCCGCACCCGCCGCGCCGACCGGCCGGGCGCGCGCGAGCTGCTGGACGCCGCCACCGACGAGTACGTGCTGCTGGGCGCGCCCGGCGGCGAGAGCGGGGCACTCGTCCGGGCACTGGCCGTGTTCGGGCGCAGCCCGGCCGTGGTGGTCGGGCAGCAGCGCGGCGGGGACCGCCCGTTCACCGCGGCCGACCTGCGGGCCGTCCGGCGGACGGCGCGGACGGCCCAGCAGCTGGGCCTGCCATTGGTGACCGTGGTGGACACGGCCGGCGCGGAGCTGTCCGTCCAGGCCGAACTCGACGGCATCGCCATCGAGATCGCGCACTGCCTCAGCACCCTGACCTCGCTGCGCACACCGGTGCTGGCGGTGCTGCTCGGCCAGGGCTCCGGCGGCGGGGCGCTGGCACTGCTGCCCGCGGACCGGGTGATCGCCGCCGAGCACTCCTGGCTGGCGCCGCTGCCGCCCGAGGGCGCCTCCGCGATCGTCCACCGGGACGGCGACCACGCCGCCGACCTGGCCCGCGCGCAGGGGATCGGCGCCTACGACCTGGCGGCGGTCGGCCTGGTCGACGAGGTCGTCCCCGAGCACCCCGACGCCGCCGACGAGCCCGCGCCCTTCGGCGCCCGCATCGGCCGGGCCGTCGCACTGGCGCTGGGCGCGCTGGCCGACGTCCCGGTCGAGCAGCGGCTCGCCGCGCGGGCGGCCAGGAACCGGCGGCTCGGCGACCGGCGGGCCTCGGACGGCTGACGGGCGCCGGGTGCACGTCAGGCGCGGGAAGCGGTCAGAGCAGTCCGCCGAGGGTGGCGACGGCCTTGGACGCGGAGGCCGCGCCCTCGAGCTCGCGGACCACCCCGTGCAGGTCCTTGATCCGCTTGGTGGCGTGCTCCTGGAAGGCGTCGGCGGCCGAGCCCGTCCAGTGGACGGAGTGCCGGGCGCGGTCCAGCTCCTCGGCGATCCGGCCGACCTCCGCGGCCAGCGCCTCCAGCTCCTCGCCCAGCTCGGCGAGCTCGGCGT
This sequence comes from Kitasatospora sp. NPDC051914, assembly GCF_040680995.1. Lineage (NCBI taxonomy): Bacteria > Bacillati > Actinomycetota > Actinomycetes > Kitasatosporales > Streptomycetaceae > Kitasatospora > Kitasatospora sp. NPDC051914. The sequence goes on along the minus strand of NZ_JBFAXX010000006.1, from coordinate 156,967 downwards.
CGGCGAGCAGCCGGCCGATCCCGTCCAGGATTCCCATCGTCAACCCCCGTCGTTCGGAACACTCCTGTTCGACGGTCAGCTTAGACCGACCGGACCGGACAGGAGTTCGCTCGGTTCGCCGCTGAACACCACCTGCCCGCGCCGCAGCACGTGCACCACCCCCGCACCGGCCAGCGTCCCCGGCAGCGACTGGGCCGCCAGCACCACCGTCAGTCCCTCGTCCGCCGCCTCCAGCAGCTGCCCGTGCAACCTGGCCGCCACCGACGGCGCCAGCCCGCGGTCCGGCTCGTCCAGCAACAGCAGCCGCGGCCCGGCCAGCAGCGCCCGGCCGAGCGCCACCATCTGCTGCTGGCCGCCCGAGAGCGTGCCCGCCCGGCGTGGCAGCAGCGGCACCAGCTCCGGGAAGTACGCCTCGACCGCGGCCGCCCGCGGGCCCAGGTTCTCCGCCACCGTGAGGCTCGCGAACACCGCCCGCTCCGCCGGCACCAGCGCCAGCCCCTGCCGCGCACGGCGGTACGCCGACAGCGCGGTCACGTCCCGGCCCGCCCACAGCACCCGCCCGGCCGCCGGCCGCACCGCACCGGCCAGCGTGTGCAGCGCAGTCGTCCGGCCGGCGCCGTTGCGTCCCAGCAGAACCGTCACCCGGCCCGCCGGACACGCCAGGTCGACCCCGTGCAACGCCTCCAGCAGCCCGTACCGCACCCGGACCGCACGCAGCTGCACCTCGACGCTCATGCCTCGCCCCACGCACCGGCGACCCGCGGGTCGGCCAGCACCTCCGCCGTCGGGCCGCTCGCCAGCACCCGGCCCTGCGCCATCACACAGACCGTGTCCGCGAGCCGCCCGACCAGCTGCACGTCGTGCTCCACCAGCAGCAGCGCCACGCCCTCCGCCGCGAGCGCCCGCAGCACCGAGCCCAGCCGGGCCGCCTGCGACAGGTCCAGGCCCGCGGCGGGCTCGTCCAGCAGCAGCACGCTCGGCGCGCCCGCCAGCGCCCGGGCCAGCTCCAGCAGCCTCAGCGCACCGGTCGGCAGCCGGTCCGCCGGCCAGTCCCGGACGGCGTCCAGGCCGAACAGCCGCAGCGCCCGGTCGGTGGCCTCGCGGGCGGCCCCTCCGCCGCGGGCGGGCAGGCCGAGGAGGCCGCGGACGGTGCCGCCGGGGCCCTGCTCGGCGCCGAGGCGGGCGTTCTCGCCGACCGTCAGGCCGGGGAAGACGGCGATCTGCTGGAACGTCCGGGCCAGGCCGAGGCGGGCGCGGGCGTGGTCCGGCAGCCGGGTGACGTCGCGGCCCGCCAGGAGGACGCGGCCCGCATCGGGGCGGGCGGCCCCGGACAGGCAGTCGAAGAGGGTGCTCTTGCCGGCGCCGTTCGGACCGACGAGGGCGGTGATGCGGCCGGGAGGGACCTCCAGGTCGACTCCGTCGACGGCGGCGATGCCGCCGAAGCGGCGGACGAGGCCTTGAGCGGTGAGGCCGGTTGGGAGGGAGGACATGGGTGGGCCTTGGTTCGTACGGGTGACCGGACCGGGGTTGCGCAGTTCGCCCCCGGCCTCCGGCCGGGAGGTGCCCCCAGCGCCCCTGGCTGCGTCAGCCCTGCGCCGCCGCTGAGGAGGTCGGCGGTCACCGGGGGCGGTCCTCGAGGCGGTGGCGGAGGGATTCGCCGAGGGGGCTGAGGCGGGGAGGGGCGGGGGCGGGGCGGACGGCGAGGCGGCGGGCGAGGCCGGCCAGGCCGCCGGGCATGCGGCCGAGGGCGGTGGCGAGGCCGCCGACGACGACGGCGGAGATGCCGGGGACGGTGCCGGTGTCCAGGCCGACCAGCAGGGCCGCGGCGAAGACGGCGCCGACCGCGCTGTCGGCGCCGACCACGACCACGGTGGCGAACCACAGCAGGCCCTGGATCGGGTCGAAGGCGGCGGCGGAGAAGGCTCGCCCGGCCAGGGTCAGCAGGCCGCCGCCGAGTGCGGCCAGCCCGGCGCCGGCCATGAAGACCAGCAGTTTCAGCCGGGGCACGTCCACCCCGGCGGCCGAGGCGCCGGCCTGGTGGTCGCGCATCGCGGTGAGCGCGCGGCCGAGCCGCCCCCGGTGCAGGTTGCGCACGAGCAGCAGGCCGAGGCCGAGCAGCACCAGTTCGGCGGTGTAGAAGGCGCCGTCCCCGGCGAGGAACTCCGGGCGCTCCACGACCAGGCCGGTGGTGGCGTACGGCTGGTTGAAGACCAGGCGGCTGAGCGCGGTGCCGACCGCGAAGGTGACCAGGGCCAGGGCGAGGCCGCGGCGGCGGATGGCGGGCCAGCCGGTGAGCACGCCGAGCGGGACGACGACGGCGACCGCCAGCAGCAGCGCCGGGACGGCGGGCAGCGGCGGCACGCCGGGGACCCGGCCCGACATCAGCAGGGCGGTGCCGAGCCCGCCGAGGCCCGCGTACCCGGCCTGGCCGAGCGAGACCTGCCCGCCGTAGCCGGTGACCACGACGATCGACAGCAGGACGAGGGCGAGGGCGGGCACCACCAGGGCGTGGCGCAGGTCCTCGCTGCGAAAGCCGAGCGGCAGCAGCAGGAGGACCGTGCAGACGGCCTTGACGGCGGCCGAGCCGCGTTCGATGCGCGGTGCGCCGGCCGGGGCGAGGCCGGTGTCGTCGACGGCTCCGCGCCAGGGCAGCAGGGCGGCGACCAGCAGGGCGACGGTGAACAGGTTCGCCTGCACGGCCTGGGCGAGCGGCAGCAGTTGCCCGGCGGGGCGCAGCCGGGTGAGTTCGCTCTGCGCGACGCCGAGCGCGAGTCCGGTGACCACGGCCACGGGAAGGCTGCGCAGCCGGGCGGCGACGGCGACGGCCATGGTCTCCATGACCAGCAGTGGCAGGCCGTACGGGTCGAGCAGCAGGGACGGCGCCAGCAGGATGCCGACGAGTCCGGCGGTGAACGAGCCGAAGGCCCAGCCGGCGGCGGAGATCCGGTCGGCGTCGATGCCGGCGAGTTCGGCGAGGCCGCGGTTGTCGACGACGGCACGCAGCCGGGTGCCGAAGGCGGTGTACCGGGTGACCAGGCCGACGCCGCCGGCGACCGCGAGCAGGGCGGCGAGCTGGACGGCGGTGTCCAGGCGGAGCACGTGCCCGCCCAGGTCGGCGAGGTGCCGGGGCTGGACGAGGGCTGGTGCGTCGGCGAGCGGGGCGGTGCCCCACAGCAGGATGACGGTGCCGATGAGCAGGACGAAGACGCCGATGCCGGCGACCATCGTCTCGCCGGCCCCGGCGCCGCGCCGCTGGAGGGGGCGGAAGACGGCGGCGTCGAGCAGGACGCCGAAGGCGGGGGCGGCGATCAGCAGGCAGAAGGCGGCGGCGGGCAGCAGCGGCCAGCCGCGGACGACGACGAGTTCGCGCAGCAGGTAGGCGGTGGCGGCGGCCTGGGCGCCCTGGGCGAGGTTGAGCACCCCGGTGGCGCGGTGGGTGACGACCAGGCCGACGCCGCTCAGCGCGGCGGCACTGCCGACCGAGAGGCCGGCGAGGGCGAGGTCGGCGGTCAGGCCGAGGCTGTCGCTCACCCGTCGGCCGTTCCGGGCCCGCCGGGCGGCTCGGGGCCGGGCTCGGCGGCCCCGGCGGGCGGTCCGGGGTCGCAGACCGGGCAGGGGGTGAGGCCGCGGTCGCGGACGGCCCGGGCGTCGACGGGTTCGGCGCCGGTCTTGCCCGACACCAGGGGGCAGTCCCGGCGGTGGTAGAGGGTGCCGTCGGGCAGGCCGACCGGCGGGCCACCGCCGTCCTCCTCGGGTGCGGCAGCCGGGGTCTCGGTCACCAGCAGGGCGTACAGCTGCTCCAGCCGCCGGTCGGTCTGCTCGCCGGGCCCGGCACCGGGGCGGCGGACGGCGATCAGGACGGCGCCGGCCACGATCAGGGCCGCGCCGGGGGCGGTCGCGGAGGCGATGTAGGGCAGCTGACGCGCCGCGAACTCCTCCCCGGAGACGCCGTACCACCCGAGGACGCACAGCACGGCGCCGGCCGCGAGCGTGAACCAGCCGGGCCACTCGCGCAGTGCCCGCAGCAGCCCGGCGGCGCTCGGCCGGGGAATCCGGTTCATCCAGATTTCTCCGTACTGTCCAGATTTCTCGATATTCTACTGTTCTGTCAGCTCCTCTTGCGGTTCGTCAGCCTATCGGCCTTCATAGTGTCACTTGCGGCATACGGCGCCGCAGCACGGACCACAGCTCCGACCCGGAGCAGCCACGACACGAGTGACCGGGGCCACCGGCGGGAGGGCGGCCCGCAGGTCGGGAAGAACGCGGTGAGCACCCATGCGTACCACCCCCAGCGAGTCGATCCACCGGGCCGGGCCCGGCCCCGCCGACCACTCGGACGGCCGCACCCCCGCAGCCCGCCGGGCAGGCGCGGCCGGCCGGCTCGCCGCAGCCGTACTGGCCGTCCTGGCCCTGCTGTTCGCGGCCGCCTGCAGCAGCGACGGATCCTCCGGTTCCTCCTCCCCGTCGCCCACGGCGCCGGCCTCGCCCACGGTGTCGGAGTCGCCCACGGTGTCGGAGTCGCCCGGCGGCTCGGCCCCCGCCGACGCGGAAGCGGCCAAGACCGCGATCACGACCAACTGGGAGAAGTTCTTCGACCCGGCGACGCCGATCGCCGACAAGGCCGCCCTGCTGCAGAACGGCGAGGCGCTCCAGCCGGCCCTGCAGGGCTTCGCGAACGACCCGCGGGTCGGCCAGGTCAAGGCCGACGTGAGCGACGTGCAGTTCACCTCCGCCACGACCGCCACGGTGACCTACGCGCTGTCGCTGTCGGGCCAGGTCGTCGAACCGGCCGCGACCGGGCAGGCCGTCCTGGACAACGGCACCTGGAAGGTGTCGACCAGCACCCTGTGCGGCCTGATCACGCAGGCCGGCGGCTCGACGATCCCGGGATGCAGCTGACACGGTCCCGGCGGGCGGCCCGGCACGCCGCGGCCGCCCGCACCACCGTGCTCGCGGCCTCGGCCGCCCTGCTGCTGACCGTCGCCGGCTGCGGCAGCCGCCTGCCGGAGAGCGCCTTCGGCGCCCCTCCGGCGGGCAGCACCGGCCGCTCCACCGACACCGGGGCGAACGCCGACAGCGTGAAGGTCGGCATCATCACCTCGCTGACCAGCCCGGTCGGTTCGGAGACCTTCGCCGGACCGCGCTACGGCGCGCAGGCCTTCTTCCGGGCCCTCAACGCCGCCGGAGGGCTGAACGGGCGCACCGTCCAGGTCGTGACCTGCGACGACGGCGGCAGCGGCATCGGCAACCAGGACTGCGTGCACCGGCTGATCGACCGGGAGAAGGTCTTCGCCCTCGTCGCCGGCAGCGTCCTCGTCTACGCGGGCGCCCCCTACGTCAGTTCCAAGGGCGTGCCCGACATCGGCGGGCAGCCCATCGGCACCGCCTACGAGCAGTGGCCGGACCTGTACGGCATCTACGGGAGCAGCGCCCCGCGCGACGGGCGGTCGGTCGGCTGGGACGGCACCCTCTACCAGAGCACCGAGATCTACCGGTACTTCAAGGAGAAGCTCGGCGCGCGCAGCGCCGCCGTGGTCTCCTACGACCAGGCCGACTCCGCACGCTACGCCCGCCAGTTGGAGGAAGGGCTGCGGGCCGAGGGGTACCGGGTGCTCAACCAGACCGTCGACCTGGCGCTCCCCGGCTTCCAGGCGGTCGCGGCCGCCATGAAGGCCGACGGCACCGAACTCCTCTTCGACGCCATGGACACCCGCGGCAACGCCGCCCTCTGCCAGGCCCTCGACGCGGCCGGGGTGCGGCTGAAGGCCAAGGTGACCAACGTGCAGAACTGGACGGCCACCGCCGGCGCCGACTACCGGGACTCCCCCGGCTGCCGGTCCGTCCTGTGGGCCACCTCCTCCAGCCTCAACTACGAGGACACCCGGTACCCGGAGGTGCAGGCCTTCCGCAGCGCCATGGCCGAGTACTTCCCCGAGCGCGAAGGACTGCTCTCCGCCTGGGAGTTGGAGGGATGGGCGGCCGCCCGGTGGCTCACCGACGCGATGGACTCCTGCGGCGCCGACCTCACCCGGCGGTGCGTGGAGGCCTTCATGAACAGCGGCACCCCGTACGACGCCAACGGGCTGCTGCTGCCCGCCTCGTTCAAACGTGCCCCGCGGCCGAGCGGACCGCTGCGCGCCTGCCTGAACGCCGCCCGCTGGGAGGACTCCGCCGGCTCCGGCCACGGCGGGTGGGTCACCCAGGTGCCCGACATGACGACCACCTGCTACGACGTGCCGCAGCTGCCGTACCGGCCCTGACCGGCCGTGACCGGCCCGGCGGTGTGGCGAACGTCGCAGGTGATCGGGCCCGGGTTTGCCCCTCGGCCCGGCGACTCGGCGCGGAGCGGCCGGTAGGCTGCCGCTGCCCCGTCCGAGCTGCAAGGAGTCCCGTTGGCCGCCGCCGTGCCCGAGTCCGTGACCACCGTCGTCGGGGTCGGTGCGGACGGATGGGACGGACTCGCGCCCACCGCACGCGAGGCGCTGCTGGCCGCCGAGGTCGTGATCGGCGGGCCGCGCCAACTCGACCTGCTGCCGGACACCGTCACCGCCGAACGGGTGGCCTGGCCCTCGCCGCTGCGCCCCGCCGTGCCGCGGCTGCTCGCCGAACACGCCGGCCGGCGCCTGTGCGTCCTGGCCAGCGGCGACCCGATGTTCTTCGGCATCGGCCGGGCCCTCGCCGAGACCGCCGGCGCCGGACGGCTGCGCATCCTGCCGCACCCCTCCTCCGTGTCGTACGCCTGCGCCCGCCTCGGCTGGCCGCTGGAGGACACCGAGGTCGTCAGTCTGGTCGGCCGGCCCCCGGAGACCCTGAACGCGGTGCTGTCCGGCGGGCGCCGGCTGCTGGTGCTGAGCGCCGGCGCCGACACCCCCGCCGAGGTCGCCGCCCTGCTCACCGCCCGTGGCTACGGCGCCAGCCGGATGCACCTCCTGGAACGGCTCGGCGCCGAGCGGGAGCGCATCGCCGACGGCACCGCCGAGGCCTGGCCGCACCCCGCCGGCGACCCGCTGAACATCGTCGCCGTCGAGTGCGAGGGCCCCGGGGCGCAGCTCGTCCCCGGCCTGCCGGACGACGCGTACGAGCACGACGGGCAGCTGACCAAGCGCCACGTCCGGGCCGCCACCCTGGCCGCGCTCGCGCCGTCCCCCGGCGAACTGCTGTGGGACATCGGCGGCGGCTCCGGCTCCATCGCGATCGAATGGCTGCGGGCGCACCGCAGCTGCCGGGCCGTCAGCGTGGAGCGCGACACGGTGCGGGCCGACCGCATCCGCCGCAACGCCGGCGCACTGGGCGTGCCGCGGCTCCGGGTGGTGACCGGCCGGGCGCCGGAAGCGCTGGCCGGGCTGCCCGCACCGGACGCCGTGTTCATCGGCGGCGGCCTGACCGCGCCCGGACTGCTCCGGGCCTGCTGGGACGCCCTCCCGGCCGGCGGACGGCTCGTCGCCAACACCGTGACCCTGGAGTCCGAGGCGCTGCTGACGCAGTGGTACCGCCGGCACGGCGGGGAGCTGGTGAAGCTGGCCGTGGCACACGCCGTACCCGTCGGCGGGTTCACCGGCTGGCGGCAGGCGATGCCGGTCACCCAGTGGTCCGCCGTCAAGGCAGTCGAGGAGGAACAGCAGTGACCGTCCACTTCATCGGGGCCGGCCCGGGCGCCGCCGATCTCATCACCGTCCGCGGCCAGCGCACGCTGGCGGCCTGCGGGGTGTGCCTGTACGCCGGCAGCCTGGTGCCGCGCGAACTGCTCGCCGAATGCCCGCCGGACGCCCGCCTGGTGGACACCGCCAACCTGGACCTGGACCGGATCGTCGCCGAGATCGTCCGCGCCCACGAGGAGGGGCACGACGTGGCACGCCTGCACTCCGGCGACCCGTCCGTGTTCAGCGCCGTCGCCGAGCAGATGCGGCGGCTCGACGCCCTGGGCATCCCGTACGAGGTGGTACCCGGCGTACCCGCCTTCGCCGCCGCGGCAGCGGCGCTCAAGCGGGAGCTGACCGTGCCGACGGTCGGTCAGACCGTCATCCTCACCCGGGTCGCCCGGCAGGCCACCCCGATGCCCGAGGGCGAGGACCTCGCCACGCTGGGGCGCAGCGGTGCCCTGCTGGTGCTGCACCTGGCCGCCCGGTACGTCGACAGCGTGGTCGAGGAGCTCCTCCCCCACTACGGCGCCGACTGCCCGGCCGCGGTGGTCGCCATGGCCAGCCGGCCCGACGAACTCGTCCTGCGGGGGACGCTCGGCGACATCGCCGACCAGGTGAAGGCGGCCGGTGTCCTGCGCACGGCGGTCATCCTGGTCGGCCGGACGCTCGGCGCCGAGCAGTTCCGCGACAGCCACCTCTACTCCCCGGACCGCGACCGGCCGCACGAGCCCTGCGGGGCCTGATCGATCAGGCCGATCGATCAGACGGATCGATCGGGCAGGCCGCCAACGCCCCCTGGGGTCACCCCTGTTGGCCGGCCCAGGGCCGCGGTGAAGGTTCGGGCCCGGTGGGTGATGTCGGGCCAGGCGGCGGCGGTGACGGCGGCGGGCGGGACGACGTCGGTGCCGGCGCAGACGGCGAGGGCGCCGTGGGTGAGGAAGGCGGCCGCGTTGGCGGTGTTGACGCCGCCGGAGGCCACCAGGGGGACGTCCGGGTAGGGGCCGCGGAGGTCGGCGAAGTAGCCGGGGCCGAACGTGCGGGCGGGGAAGATCTTCACCGCGGCGGCGCCGAGGTCGACGGCCCGGGCGACCTCCGTCGGGGTCAGGGCGCCCAGGACGACCGGCACGCCGGCCCGGTCGGCCGCGGCGGCGACCTCGGGGCGGCAGCCCGGCGTGACCAGGAAGGCCGCGCCGGCGTCCACCGCCCGGTGGGCCTGTTCGGCGGTGAGCACGGTGCCGGCGCCGACCCGGTGCCCGGCGCCGGCGGCCCGCCGCAGATGGGTGGTCACCTCCGGGGTGGTGAAGGTGAGTTCCACCAGGCCGATGCCGCCGGCGGCGAGGGCCGCGCACAGGTCGGCGGCGTCCGGGATGCGGGGCGCGCGGACGACGGCGACGACCCGTTCGGCGGCGAGTTCGGCCCGCAGGGCGGTGGAGGCGGTGGCGGTGACGGTCACAGGGCCCTCGTTCCTCGGTCGGTGCGGCGCAGGGCGCGGCCGGGGAGGGCGCCGGTGGGGCGGCCCTCGGCCAGGACGGCCGTGCCGTTGACGTAGACGTGCTCGATGCCGGCCGCGGGGCGGCGCGGGTGGTCGTAGTCGGCGGTGTCGCGGACGGTCAGCGGGTCCAGGAGGACCAGGTCGGCGTGGTGGCCGGGGCGGACCAGGCCGCGGCGGTCCAGGCGCAGGCGACGGGCGGGGCGCCCGGTCATCCGGGCGATCGCGCCTTCCAGGGTGAGGACGCCCTCGTCGCGTGCGTAGTGGCCGAGGTAGCGGGCGAAGGTGCCCCACGCGCGGGGGTGCGGGCGGTCACCGACGAGCAGGCCGTCGCTGCCGGCGGTGTGTGCGGGGTGCCGCATGACGGTCCGGACGTTCTCCTCGTGGCCGACGTGCTGGAGGATCGTGGTGGCGAGCCGGTCGGCCTGCAGCAGGTCGAGGAAGACCGTGGTGCCGGTGGTGCCGCGTTCGGCGGCGACGTCGGCGACCGTCCGTCCGACCAGGCCGGCCAGCGCCGGGTCGCCGGTGCCGGAGATCTGGACGGTGGCCCAGTCGGCGACGACGCCGTGGCAGCCGTCGCTGCCCTTCTCCTCCATGTCGGTGCGGATGCGTTCGCGGGCGGCCGGGTCGGCGAGTCTGGCGAGGGCGGCCCCGGGGCCGCCGACGGCGGCCCAGCCGGGCAGCAGGGCGGCGAGGGTGGTGGAGCCGGGGAGGTAGGGATAGCTGTCGAGGGTGATGTCGATGCCCTCGGCGATCGCCCGGTCGACCAGGGCGAGGAGTTCACCGGCCCGGCCCCGGTTGACGTCGAAGTTCATGGTGGCGTGGGTGAGGTGCAGCGGGCAGCCGGAGGCGCGGGCGATCGCGATCATCTCGGCGTAGCCCTCCAGTGCCCCGGCGCCGTAGGAGCGCTGGTGGGGGGCGTGGAAGCCGCCCGCCGCCGCGACGACCTCGCACAGCGCGACGAGTTCGGCCGTCCCGGCGTACATGCCGGGCGGGTAGCTGAGCCCGCTGGAGAGGCCGACGGCGCCCTCGGCCAGCCCCCGGGCGACGGTTTCGCGCATCCGGTCGAGCTCGGCCGGGGCCGGCGGGCGGTCGTCCCAGCCCATGGCGAGCATCCGGACGGAGCCGTGCGGCACCAGGTAGCAGGTGTTGACGGCCGCGCCGCCGTCGAGCCGGTCGAGGTAGCCGCCGACGGTGCGCCAGTTCCAGTCGAAGCCGTCCGGGTCGCCGTTCCAGCCGGCGAGCTGGCGGCGCAGCGCGGGGAGGGTGGTGTCGTCGACGGGGGCGTAGGAGAGGCCGTCCTGGCCGAGGACCTCGCAGGTGACGCCCTGGGTGGTCCGGGAGGGGTGGCCGGGTTCGACGAGCAGCCGCAGGTCGGAGTGGGCGTGCATGTCGATGAAGCCGGGGGCGAGGACGAGCCCGTCCGCGTCGATCACCCGGCGGCCGGTCAGGCCGTGGCCGATGCCGTCGATCAGGCCGCCGGTGACGGTGACGTCGGCCGTGCGGCGCGGGGCACCGGTGCCGTCCACGACGGTGGCCCCACGGAACAGCAGATCAGCCACCGAACCACCCCTCATCTGCGAAGTTGCGTTATTTGCAACTGCCGTTGCGCATATCGCCACGACGGTTCTAACATTCACGCCGAACAGAGGTCAACGACACCGGGCCGCCGCGGCGGCCGGGCGGCAGCGAGGAGCGGGGCGGATGGCGGAGCGGACGGCGGGCCCGTGGGCCGTGTGCCTCGGCGAGTCGATGGCGGTGCTGCTGCCGGACCGCACAGGCCCGCTGGAGGCCGTCGGCGGCTTCCGGCCCTCGGTGGGCGGCGCCGAGTCCAACACGGCGTGCGCGCTGGCGGCGCTCGGCGTGCCGAGCGCCTGGATCGGCCGGGTCGGCGACGACGGCTTCGGGCGGCTGCTGACCGCCGACCTCGCCGCCCGCGGCGTGGACGTCTCCGCCGTCGCCGTCGACCCGCAGCGCCCGACCGGCCTGTACGTCAAGGAGACCGGCGGCTCCGGCCTGCCGCACGACCTGGGCGCCGGCCGCAGCCGGCTGCACTACTACCGGACGGGCTCCGCCGCCTCCGCCCTCTCCCCCGCCCTGCTCACCGACCCGGCCGCCGCCCGGCTGCTCGGCGGCGCCCGACTGCTGCACCTGACCGGCATCACGGCGGCGCTCTCCGACAGCTGCCTCGCCCTGGTCCGCACTCTGCTCGGGCGGCCCCGGCCCGGGCAGCTGGTCTCCTTCGACCTCAACTGGCGCCCCGGCCTGTGGCGCGGCCGGGACGCAGGCGTCCTGCCGGCCCTGCTGGACGCCGCCGACATCGTCCTGCTGGGCGCCGACGAGGCCGAGGCGGCCTTCGGCACCGGCGACCCGCATGCGCTGCGGGCCGCCCTCCCCTCGCCCGCCGTCCTGGTGGTCAAGGACGCCGAGCACCGGGCCACCGCCCTCGACCGGGCGGGCACGGCGGTCGGCGAACGGGCGCTGGCCGTCGACGTGCTGGAGCCCACCGGCGCCGGTGACGCCTTCGCCGCCGGCTACCTGGCCGGTGTGCTGCGCGGCCTGGACGGGCTCCGCCGGCTGCGCCTCGGGCACCTGGCCGCGGCGTGCGCGCTGACCTCCCCGGGCGACCGCGGCGGCGTGCCCGCGCCGGAGGCCGTGGCGGCGCTGCTCGGCGCCTCCGCACGGGAGTGGGCGGCGACCCGGGTGGGCGCGGATGGCATCGTGTCCCCGGTACTGACCCGGCCGGCCGCGCGTATCGGAGCACCCACCCCATGAGCCAGACCGTCACCCGCGCCCTGCGCCTGCTCGCCGAGCTCGGCGAGGGCGAGCGCTCCCTCGACCAGCTGGCGGAAGCCCTCGGCGTGCACAAGACGACGGTGCTGCGGCTGCTGCAGAGCCTGGAGGAGGGGCGCTTCGTCCACCGCGACGCCAACTACCGCTACCACCTGGGGGCCGGGCTGTTCGCACTGTCCAGCCTGGCGCTGGAGCAGCGCGGCATCCGCCGTACCGCCGCACCGCACCTGGCGGAGCTGAACGCGGCGACCGGGCAGACCGTGCACCTGGCCGCGTACGAGGGCGGCGAGGTGGTCTACATCGACAAGTACGACTCCCGGCAGCCGGTGCGGATGTACTCCCGGATCGGGCTGCGGGCCTCGCTGCACTGCACCGCCGTGGCGAAGGTGCTGCTCGCCGACCTGCCGCCGGCCGGGCGGCGCAAGGTGGCGGCCGGGATCGAGTACACCCCGCACACCGCCAACACCATCACCGGGCCCAAGGAGCTGCTGGCCGAGCTGGAGCAGGTCGCCGCCCAGGGCTGGGCGCAGGACCACGCCGAGCACGAGGCGTTCATCAACTGCGTGGCCGCGCCCGTCCGGGACGCCTCCGGCCGGGTCGTCGCCGCGGTGTCGATCTCGGTGCCGGACGTGGTGCTGCCGTACGAGCAGGTGCTGGAGCTGCTGCCGCAGCTGCTGGCCACCGCCCGGGCGGTCTCCGCGGACGCCGGCGCCACCGCCTGACCCGCACCCGCACACCCCGAGAGGAAGCACCCCGCATGACCGAGAAGACCGAGATCCGCACGGACGGCGCGCCCGCACCCGCCTGGATGTTCTCCCAGGGCGTGCGCAAGGGCCCGGTCCTGCAGGTCTCCGGCCAGGGCCCGCAGGACCCGGCGACCGGCGCCTACCTGTACCCGGGCGACGTGCGGGCCCAGACCCGGCGGACGCTGGAGAACGTCAAGGCGATCGTCGAGGCCGGCGGCGGCACGGTCGAGGACGTGGTGATGTTCCGCGTCTACCTGACGAAGCGCGCCGACTTCGCCGCGATGAACGAGGCCTACGCCGCCTTCATCGCGGAGAACATCCCCGAGGGCGGGGTCAAGCCGTGCCGGACGACCGTCATGGTCGAGCTGCCGCAGGAGCCGATGCTGGTGGAGATCGACGCCCAGGCCGTCATCGGCTGACCGGCGTTCGCCGGCGGCCGGACTGCGTACGTCAGCGGCCGGACCGTGCCCGGGCCGGCGGGCCCAGCGGCTCGGCCCGGCCGACGATCGTGCCGGCCCGGTCGATGCAGATGACGTCCACCGCGACCGGTGCCGGGCTCAGCACGCCGAGCGCGGTGGCCCGGGCCGCCTCGGCCACCAGGTCGCCGAGCGGCACCCCGGCCGCCGAGCACAACTGCACCGCCTCCAGACCGGTGTTGGCGGCGGCCACCGCCTCCGCCAGCTCCGGGGAGGCGCCGCCGCGGCGGGCCAGCTCCGCCAGGTAGCCCTTGTCGACCTGCGAGCGGGCCGAGTGCAGGTCGAGGTGGCCGGCCGCCAGCTTGGACAGCTTGGCGAAACCGCCGGCGACGGTCAGCCGCGGCACCGGGTGGCGCTTGAGGTACTTGAGCACCGCCCCCGCGAAGTCGCCCATGTCCAGCAGGGCGTCCTCCGGCAGGCCGTGCACCGCCACCGCGACCTTCTCCGAGGTCGAGCCGGTGCACCCGGCGACATGGGTGCGGCCGGCGGCGCGGGCCACGTCCACGCCGCGCCGGATCGAGTCGATCCAGGCCGAGCAGGAGTACGGCACCACGATGCCGGTGGTGCCGAGGATGGACAGGCCGCCCAGGATGCCGAGGCGCGGGTTCCAGGTGGAGCGGGCGATCTCCTCGCCGTGGTCGACGGAGATCTCCACCACCACGTCGCCGCTGCCGCCGTGCCGCGCCGCGACCTCCGCCACGGTGTCCCGGATCATCTGCCGGGGCACCGGGTTGATCGCCGGCTCGCCGACCGGCAGCGGCAGCCCGGCCTTGGTGACCGTGCCGACGCCCGGGCCCGCCCGGAACACCACTCCCGTCCCCGTGTCGCCCGCGGTGACGGTGGCGCGGATCAGCGCGCCGTGGGTGACGTCCGGGTCGTCGCCGGCGTCCTTCACCACCCCGGCCATCGCCCGGCCGCCGCCCAGCTCCTCCGCCGCCAGGGCGAACGAGGGCCGCTGCCCCTTCGGCAGGGTGATCTCCACCGGGTCGGGGAACTCGCCGGTGAGCAGCGCGGTGTACGCGGCGGTGGTGGCCGCCGTGGCGCACGCGCCCGTCGTCCAGCCGTGCCGCAGCCCGCTACTCTTCAGCTGCGCCGCCCGGCCGCCCGACTCAGCCACGTCCGCCTCCTGGAGTTCCGATGCACGTCCTGATCCTCGGCGGCACCACCGAGGGCCGCCGACTGGCCGCCGCCCTCGCCGACGACCCCGCGCTGCGGGTGACCAGCTCGCTGGCCGGCCGGGTCGCCGAGCCGCGGCTGCCCGCGGGCGAGGTGCGGATCGGCGGGTTCGGCGGCGCGTCCGGGCTGGCCGAGTGGCTGCGGGAGGAGCGCGCGGACGCGGTCATCGACGCCACCCACCCCTTCGCCGAACGGATCAGCCGGAACGCGGCCGCTGCGGCCGCCGAGGTCCATGTTCCCCTGCTCGCCCTGCGGCGTCCCAGCTGGGTGCCGGTCGACGGCGACCGCTGGCACCGGGTGGACTCCCTGGCCGAGGCCGCCGACGCACTGCCGGGCCTCGGCCGCCGGGTCTTCCTCACCACCGGCCGGCAGGGCCTGGCCGCCTTCGCGCACCTGAAGGACACCTTCTTCCTGGCCCGCTCCGTGGACGCACCCGGGCGGCCGCTGCCGCCGCGGCTGGAGGTGCTGCTCGACCGCGGGCCGTTCACCCCGGACGGCGAGCGCACGGTCTTCCGCGAGCACCGGATCGACGTCCTGGTCACCAAGGACAGCGGCGGCGCCGCCACCGCCCCCAAACTGGCCGTCGCCCGCGAACTGGGCCTGCCGGTCGTGATCGTCCGCCGCCCCGAGCCCCCCGCCGGTATCCCCGTCGCCGAAGACGTCCCGACGGCGGTCGCCTGGCTGGATGCCCTTCGGGTGCACCACTGAGGTGCCCCCCACGCGCCCCTGATTGCTGCTAGGCCTTCCGCAGGAAGCGGCGGAGTTTCCGGAGCGGCCAGGTGTTGATCACCTCGTCGGGGGTGAGGCGGCCGCGTTGGGCGGTGGCGACGCCGAAGCGGAGGTTGTCCAGGTGCGGGGTGGCGTGGGCGTCGGTGTCGATCGCGAAGCGGACGCCGTGGCGGCGGGCGGCGAGGATCAGTTCGTCGCCGAGGTCGAGGCGTTCCGGTGAGGCGTTGACCTCCAGGGCGGTGCCGGTGCGGGCGCAGGCCGCGAAGACGGCGTCGAAGTCGGCGTCGATCGGTGCGCGGCGGCCGAGCAGCCGGGTGGTGGGGTGGCCGATGACGTGGACGTACGGGTTCTCGCAGGCGCGGACCAGGCGGCGGGTCTGGGCGTCGCGGTCGAGCGTGAAGGCGGAGTGGATCGAGGCCACGCACAGGTCGAAGCCGGCCAGGAACTCGGGCGGCCAGTCGACGCCGCCGTCCGGGTCGATGTTGAGCTCGGTGCCGTGCAGGACGCGCATCCGGCCGTAGGAGCCCTGCAGGGCCCGGACGCGTTCGCGCTGGGCCAGCATCTTCTCGTCGGTCATCCGCTGCATGGCGAGGTTCGGGGCGTGGTCGGTGACCGCGACGTAGGACCGGCGGCGGCGGTGGGCGGCGGCGAGCATCTCCTCCAGCGGGGCGAGTCCGTCGGTGAGGTCGGTGTGGATGTGCAGGTCGCCGCGGACGTCCTGCTCGGTGACGGGGGCGGGGAGTTCCCCGTCCAGCGCGTCCTCGATCTCGCCGCGGTCCTCGCGCAGGGTGGGCGGGATCCACGGGAGGCCGAGGGCCCCGTAGACCTCCTCCTCGGTGCGGGAGACCGGTTTGCGGCCGCCGTCGGCCTCGAACAGGCCGTACTCGGAGAGCTTGAGACCGGCCCGGACGGCCCGGGCGCGGAGCTTGATGTTGTGCGCCTTGGAGCCGGTGAAGTAGACGAACGCGGCGCCCCAGTCCTCCGCGGGGACGACCCGCAGGTCGACCTGCATCCCCCGCTCGGTGCGGACCGAGGTCTTGGTGGTGCCGCTGCCCAGCACCTCGGCGGTGAGCGGGTGGGCGGTGAGGGCGGCCATCAGCGGGGCCGAGTCGGCTGCGGCGGCGAGCACGTCGACGTCGCCGACGGTCTCGCGCATCCGGCGCAGCGACCCGGCGTACGTGCAGCGCTCGCAGCCGGGGGCGGCGCTCACCGCGGCGGTGATCTCCTCGGCGAGGGCGAGGGCCGTGGGGAGCAGGACGCGGCCACCGCCCTGCCGGAGCACCTCGATGCCGTGGACGATGTTCTCGGCGGTGCGGGCGCCGAGGCCGGGGAGGGTGTCGAGCCGCCCGGCGCGGGCGGCGTCGAGCAGTTCGTCGACGGTGGAGACGCCGAGTTCGCGGTGGACGAGGGCGGCCTTCTTGGGGCCGACGGTCGGGATCGCCATGATCTCGCGGACGCCGGGCGGCACCTGGGCGCGGAGCTCGTCGACGGCGGCGACCCGGCCGGTGGACAGGTACTCGGCGATCTTCTCGGCGGTGGACCTCCCGACGGCGGGGATGGCCCGGAGGCCCTTGGCGTCGAGCCGGGCGAGGTCCTCGGGGTGGCCGCCGACGGACCGGGCGGCCTTCTCGTAGGACCGTGCCCGGTAGGCGTCACCGCCGGTGAGCAGGAGCAGGTCGGAGTACTCCTGCAGCAGCGCGCCGACCTCGTCGTTGAGCCGCGCCATGGCCTCAGTCTAGGTCGCCCTTGACAACCCCACCCATGCGGAATGAATATTCATTCCGTGACCTCGCGCAAGCCCGACCTCGCCCGGCAGCTGATCGACGCCGCCATCGCCCTCTTCGCCGAACGGACCTACGAGGGCACCCAGATGCCCGCCGTCGCACAGCGGGCCGGGGTGGGTGTGGGCAGCATCTACCGGTACTTCCCGAGCAAGGAGGCGCTCGGCAACGCCGCCTTCCAGCACGCCAAGCGGGCCCTGCTCGACGAGCTCGCCGCGACGATGGCCGAGGGCGGCCCGGCCTCCTCGATCCGCGAGGAGTTCGGCCGCTTCTGGCGCGGCTTCACCCGCTACGCCACCGCCCGCCCGGAGGCCTTCGTCTTCCTGGAGCACCAGCAGCACGACACCTTCCTCGCCCCGGAGAGCCTGACGCTCGCCGCCGAGATCGACCGGATCGCCGCCGACTTCATCGAGCGCGGCCAGCAGGCCGGCGCGATCCGCGAGGGCGACGCCGCCCAGCTGGTCGCCCTGGGCGTCGGCGCCTTCACCGGGCTGGTCAAGCTGCACCGGCCCGAGGGCCTGGGCGCGCTGACCCCGGCCGAGCTGGACGCCGCCGAGGAGGCGGTCTGGGACTTGCTGCACCGCCCCGACGCCCGCACCTGACAGCCCTTCACGCCACCGAAAGGCAGGCCCCGATGTCCGCCCCGAAGACCGTCCTGATCACCGGCTGCTCCTCCGGCATGGGCCGGGAGGCCGCCCTCGCCCTGCACCGGCTCGGCCACCGCGTGGTCGCCACCGCGCGCCGCCCCGAGACCCTCGCCGACCTGGCCGCCCTCGGCATGGAGACGCTCGCCCTGGACGTCACCGACGAGCGGTCGATGACCGCGGCGGTGGCCCGCACCGAGGAACTGCACGGGCACGTCGACATCCTGGTCAACAACGCCGCCTACGGCCTGCACCAGCCGGTCGAGCTGGCCGCGCCCGAGGACGTCCGCGCGCAGTTCGACACCAATGTCTTCGGCCTGGTGCGGATGGCGCAGCTGGTGCTGCCCGGAATGCGCCGGGCCGGCGGCGGACGGATCGTCAACATCTCGTCGATGGGCGGCCGCTTCTCCCCGCCCGGCGGCGCCTTCTACCACGCGACCAAGCATGCCGTGGAGGCGATCAGCGACTCGCTGCGGCTGGAGGTGGCGCCGTTCGGCGTCCAGGTCGTGGTCGTCCAGCCCGGCCCGACGATCACCGAGTTCGGCGGCACCGCGGTCGCCACCATGCCCGGCGACTCCGGCCCGTACGGTGCGTTCAGCGCCGCACTCGCCGACATGTACGCCAACAAGGCCTTCACCAGGCGCAGCGGCGCCGTGACGGCGGAGGCGGCGACCAAGGTGATCGTCCGGGCGGCGACCGTACGGCGGCCGCGGGCCCGCTACGCGATCGGCGCGATGGCCCGCGGCACGATGATCGCCAAGCGGCTGCTGCCGGACGCGGCCTTCGACGCGGTGATGCGGGCCTCCTTCCCGCTGCCGAAGGCCGCCTGACGGCACGGCTGCTGCGACGACTGCGGGAAATCCGCTCGCGGTCGGCCCGCCCGACGCACTAGCCTCGGCGGTATGAAGCACCAGCGCGCTGCCGCGACCACGACGCCGGAGAGAGTCCCGGCGCGCTGACACCTGCTGTCCGAAGCCCCGGGGCGAGTGCCCCGGGGCTTCGTGCTGTTCCCGGTCACCCGTCCCGGCACACCCGAGGGAGACCGACATGAACGAGAGCACCGACGCGAAGGACCACCGCCGGCTCGGCCGCGAGCTGGACCTGTTCGACACCGACCGGCTGATCGGCGCCGGCCTGCCGTACTGGCTGCCCGACGGCGCCGCGGTGCGGCACGCCCTGGAGGAGTACGTCCACGAGATGGAGCGGCGGGCCGGCTACCGGCACGTCCACTCGCCGGTGCTCGGCAAACGCGAGCTGTACGAGATCTCCGGGCACTGGGCGCACTACAGCGAGGACATGTTCCCGCCGATGCGGCTCGGCGGCGAGGAGGTCGTCCTGCGGCCGAGCCTCTGCCCCCACCACGCGGTGATCTACCGTTCCCGGCCGCGCAGCCACCGCGACCTGCCGCTGCGGATGGCCGAACTCGGCGGGATGTTCCGCTCCGAACTCTCGGGCGTGCTCGGCGGCCTCACCCGGGTCCGGGCGATCCAGCTGAACGACGCCCACATCTTCTGCCGGCCCGACCAGGTCGCCGAGGAGGTCCGGTCGGCACTGGCACTGATCCACCGGGCGTACCGGGCGCTCGGCATCGAACCGGCCCGGCACCGGCTCTCGCTGCCCGCCGAGGGCGGCAAGTACGTGGCCGACCCGGAGATGTGGCGACGCGCCGGCCGGCTGCTCGCCGAGGCGCTGGACGAGGCCGGTGTGCCGTACGAGGAGGAGGTGGGCGAGGCCGCGTTCTACGGGCCCAAGATCGACATCCAGGTGGTGGACCGGGCGGGCCGGGAGTCCACCCTGTCCACCGTGCAGGTCGACTTCCACCAGCCGGCCCGGTTCGACCTCGGCTACACCGGCCCGGACGGCGCCAGGCACCGGCCGGTGATGGTGCACCGGGCGGTGATCGGCAGTGTGGAACGGGCGGTGGCGCACCTGATCGAGGTGCACCAGGGGGCGTTCCCGGCGTGGCTGGCACCCGTCCAACTGCTGGTGCAGCCGGTCGCCGAGGAGCAGCGGGCGCAGGCGGAGGCGCTGGTCAGGGAGGCCGTGGAACAGGGGCTGCGGGCCGAGCTCTCCGACCCGCAGTCCGGCACCCTCGGGGCGCGGGTCCGGGCCGGGCGGCTGGTGCCGTTCCAGGCGGTGATCGGCGCGGCGGAGGCCGCCGACGGGCTGGTGTCACTGCGGCTGCGGGACGGCCGGCGGATGGGGCCGCTGCCGCAGGCGGAGGCCCTCCGGCTGATCGGGGACGAGGCCCGGGTGGGTCATCACTAGGGGCGCGTGGGGCGCCTCCCGGCCGAAGGCCGGGGGAGAACTGCGCAATTCGGATGCGGGTCGTCCGACGGACCAGGGCTTGGCCCGTACTGCTGTGACGCCCGTTCCCGGATTGCGCAGTTCCCCGCGCCCCTGGGTTCGCCCCCCGTGCCCCTGATTGCTTCCGGTCAGTCCTCCGGGTAGCGGCGGGGGGTCCAGACGACTTCGGTGTCGTTGCCGCGGCGGACCAGGCGGGTCTGGGAGGAGCCGATGAGCAGCAGGGTGCGCATGTCGACCTGGGCGGGGTCGAGGTCGGCCAGGCGGACGGTGCGGACGCGTTCGGTGGGGCCGCCGACGTCGCGCGCCATCACCACCGGGGTGTCGGCGGCGCGGTACTCCAGCATCAGGTCGCGGGCCCGGCCGACCTGGGTGGTGCGGGAGTTGGAGCCGGGGTTGTACAGCGCCAGGACCAGGTCGGCCTCGGCGGCGGCGCGCAGCCGGCGGGCGATGACCTCCCAGGGCTTGAGCCGGTCGGAGAGCGAGACCACGGCGTAGTCGTGGCCGAGCGGGGCGCCGGCGCGGGAGGCGGCGGCGTGCGCGGCGGTCATGCCGGGCAGCACCCGGACGGGCACCTCGCGGTACGGGTCCTCGCCGGCCGCCTCCAGGACGGCGGTGGCCATCGCGAAGACGCCCGGGTCGCCGGAGGAGACGACCGCGACCCGGCGGCCGCGGCGGGCCAGGTCGAGGGCGAACTCGGCGCGCACGGACTCGACCTTGTTGTCGGAGCCGTGCCGGACCTGGCCGGGGCGGACGGGCACCCGGTCCAGGTAGGTGGTGTAGCCGACCAGGTCGGTGGCGGCGGCGAGGGCGCCGCGGGCCTCCGGGGTGAGCCAGAGCGGGCCGGCCGGTCCGGTGCCGACGACCACGACCTCGCCGGGCCCGGTCGGCTCGGGGAGTTCGAGCGGCGCGACCTTGCTGGGCAGCACGGCCACCGAGAAGTACGGGACGGTGTCGGCCTCGATCGCGGCGAGCGGCTCGGTGCGCTCGCCGTCCATGAAGGCGCGCTCGACGTACTGCGCGTCGTCGAGCCGGCCGGCCCGTTCCAGGGCGCGGCGGACGGCGGGGAAGGTCCGGCCGAGCTTCATGATCACGGCGGAGTCGGCGGCGGCGATCCTGGCGGTCAGCTCCTCCTCCGGCAGGGTGCCGGGGATGATCGTCAGGGTCTCCTCGGCCTCCACCAGGGCGGTGCCGAGCCGGGCCGCGGCGGCGCTGACCGAGGTCACACCGGGCACCACCTCGGTCGGGTAGCGGTGCGCGAGGCGCTTGTGCATGTGCTGGTACGAGCCGTAGAACAGCGGGTCGCCCTCGGCGAGCACGACGACGTTCCGGCCGGCGTCCAGGTGCGCGGCGAGCCGGGCGGACGCCTCCTCGTAGAAGTCGTCCAGGGCTCCGCGGTAGCCGCCCGGGTGGTCGGTGGTCTCCACGGTGATCGGGTAGACCAGCTTCTCCTCGATCTGGCCGCCGGTCAGGTACCGGTCGGCGATCGAGCGGGCGATGGAACGGCCGTGCCGGGCGCTGTGGTAGGCCACCACGTCGGCCTTGCCGATGAGTTCGGCGGCGCGGACGGTGACCAGCGAGGGGTCGCCGGGGCCTAGGCCGACGCCGTACAGCCGGCCGGTCTGCTGCTCGGTCACTCTTCCTCACTCGCAATCGCGTTGATCGCGGCGGCGGCGATCGCGCTGCCGCCGCGCCGGCCGCGCACCACCAGGTGCTCCAGGCCGGACGGGTGCTCGGCCAGGGCCTGCTTGGACTCGGCGGCGCCGATGAAGCCGACCGGCACACCGATCACCGCGGCCGGGCGGGGTGCGCCCGCCTCGATCATCTCCAGCAGCCGGAACAGCGAGGTGGGCGCGTTGCCGACGGCCACCACGGCGCCCTCGAGGCGGGGCAGCCACAGCTCCATGGCGGCGGCGCTGCGGGTGTTGCCCGTCTTCTGCGCGAGCTCCGGCACCGACGGGTCGGTGAGGGTGCAGATCACCTCGTTGTCGGCGGGCAGCCTCTTGCGGGTGACGCCACTGGCCACCATGTTGACGTCGCAGAGGATCGGCGCACCGGCGTGCAGCGCCTTGCGGGCCGAGGCGACCACGCCGGGCGAGTACAGCAGGTCCTCGACCAGGTCGGTCATGCCGCAGGCGTGGATCATCCGCACCGCGACCTGGGAGACGTCGGCGGGCAGGGCGGCCAGGTCGGCCTCGGCCCGGATGGTGGCAAAGGACTGCCGGTAGATGGCCGCGCCGTCCTTCTCGTACTCGATCACATGGTCCTCCGGGCTTCGGCCACTGCCTCGGCCATCTCTTCCGTCGTCACATCCACTGCCGTCACATCCGTGGGCGGGGCCGGTGTCCCGACCGGCGCCACCCGGTAGCCCTGCCCGGTGGCGAGCACATCCACCCATCGGCCTGCGGGGTGGCCGCAGCGCCGCTCGCAGCCCGACCAGTGCACCCGCAGTCCCGCGGCGGGGGCGGCAGTCAGGGCCCGGGCCGCGTCGGCCCGGACGTCGGCCAGCGACTTGGCGCAGCCGGGCAGCCCGGTGCAGGCGCTCGCGCCGTCCCAGGCGGTGCCGGCGGCGGTCCGGAAGCCGGCGGCCTCCAGGTCGGGCAGCCGCGCGGCGGACGCACCGGGCAGCACGACCCCGCGCCACGGGGTGAGCCGCAGCTCTCCCTCGGCGGCGTCGGCCAGCACCCGCCACTGCGCGAGCGAGGCCCGGCCGAAGCGCAGGCCGACCGCCAGACCGCCGGGGAGCGAGCCGAGCTGCGGAGGCGCCGCGGCGAAGACCGGCAGCTCCGCCGGGCCTGCCGGCAGCAGGTCGGGCACCTCCCGCAGGTGCCAGGCGCTGCGGCCGGCGGCGCGCAGCGCGTCCAGGAACTCGCGGGCGGCGGCCAGTGCGGCGGCCACCGCCCGGTCGGCCGGGACGGGCCGTGCGGTCGCCGCCCGGCCGAGGCGCAGCAGGGCGGTGCCGTCCGGGCCTGCGACCAATGTCACATCGGCGTCCAGCGCGGCCACGTCGCCGCGCCCGTCGTCCAGGGCGAAGAGGAACTTGCCGGAGAGGGCGGTCGCCCAGGGGCTTGCGCAGAGCGCGGCGTCCAGCTCGCGCGCCCAGGCCCGGACGTCGGCGTGACCGTCGGAGGGGCCCGGCGAGGCGACGATGTTGCGGACGCGTTCGTGGGTGTCGGAGGGCAGCAGCCCGACGGCCCGCAGCCGCTCGGCGAGTTCGGCGCCGCAGCCCGAAGCCAGGCCCCGCAGTTGGACGTTGCCGCGCGAGGTGATCTCCGGCTCGCCGTCGCCGAGCGCCGCAGCGGCCTCGGCCAGTGCGAGCGCCTGACGTCCCGTCAGCAGGCCGCCGGGGAGTCGGATGCGGGCGAGGCCGCCGTCGTCGGCGGTGTGCAGGCGAAGGGCCCCCGGACAGGCGTCCGACCGGCCCCGGTCGGGCACGGCGGAGCCCGCCCCGGTGGCGTCGGGTGTCGGTGGCATGGCGGCGAGCATACAGATTGTCCGACCGCCCGCCCCGTCGTCCGGATCACAGTCCGCATGCTGTCCCGCGGCCGCGCGCCACCCCGTACGATGCTGCCGGGCGGTCCGCGAGGCCCGCCCGACGCCAGCGACGGCAAGCGGAGGAAACCGGTGCAAATCCGGTGCGGTCCCGCCACTGTAACCACGGCTCAGCGCCGTGGAGCCAGGAACTCCCGCCGTCCTCCACCAGCCCGGGGCGCGGACCCCGAGGAAGGCCCGACCTGTGCGCTGCCGCATGCCCGGCTCCGCCGTCCCGCCCGGACGCGCCGAGTCGCCGCCCGCCGTCCCGTCGACCACGACGGCGGGCCGCCGCACCCCTCGCACCGCACACCGCTCCGCCCCGCACACCGGGCTGCCGTCCACCGCCCTGGTGCACCGCAGCACGCCCCGGAACACCGACCAGGCCGGGAGGCCCTCCGCATGATCCTGCTGCTGTCGACCTCCGACACCGACCTGCTGAGCGCCCGCGCCTCGCAGGGCCCCGTCCGCTACCGGCTCGGCAACCCGGCCCGGCTCACCGCCGAGGACCTGCCCGCGCTCGTCGAGGGCACCGACCTGGTCGTCGTCCGCCTGCTCGGCGGCCGCCGCGCCTGGGAGGACGGCCTGGAGGCGCTGCTCGCCGGCCCCCGCCCGGTCGTCGTGCTGACGGGCGAGCAGGCGCCGGACGCCCAGCTGATGGAGCTGTCCACCGTCCCGGCCGGCATCGCCGCCGAGGCCCACGCCTACCTCGCGCACGGCGGCCCGGCCAACCTCGCCGAACTCGGCGCCTTCCTCTCCGACACCGTGCTGCTCACCGGCCACGGCTTCGCCCCGCCCGCCTCGGCCCCGGCCTGGGGCCCGCTGGAGCGTCGGGCCCGCACCTCGGACGGCCCGCTGGTCGCCGTGCTCTACTACCGCGCCCACCACATGAGCGGGAACACCGCCTTCGTCGAGACGCTGTGCAGCGCGATCGAGGACGAGGGCGGCCGCGCGCTGCCGCTGTACTGCTCCTCGCTGCGCGGCGCCGAGCCCGAACTGCTCGCCGAACTCGGCAGGGCCGACGCCATTGTCACCACCGTGCTCGCCGCGGGCGGCACCCGCCCGGCCGACGCCCAGGCCGGCGGTGACGAGGAGGCCTGGGACGCGGGCGCGCTCGCCGCCCTCGACCGGCCGATCCTGCAGGCGCTCTGCCTGACCTGGTCGCGCTCGCAGTGGGAGGCGAGCGACGACGGCCTCTCCCCGCTGGACACCGCCACCCAGGTCGCCGTCCCCGAGTTCGACGGCCGCCTGATCACCGTGCCGTTCTCCTTCAAGGAGCTGGACGAGGACGGCCTGACCGTCTACCGCGCCGACGCCGAGCGCGCCGCCCGGGTCGCCGGCATCGCCGTCCGGCACGCCCGGCTGCGCCACACCCCGGCCGCCGAACGCCGCCTCGCCCTGGTGCTGTCCGCCTACCCGACCAAGCACGCCCGGGTCGGCAACGCGGTCGGCCTGGACACCCCGGCCAGCGCGATGCGCCTGCTGCACCGCCTCCGCGAGGAGGGCATGGACCTGGGCACCGACCTGCCGGGCCTGGACACGGCCTCCGCCTCGCACGAGGGCGACGAGCTGATCCACGCGCTGATCGCGGCCGGTGGCTACGACCAGGACTGGCTGACGGAGGACCAGCTCGCCCGCAACCCCGTCCGCATCCCGGCCGCCGACTACCGCCGCTGGTACGCGACGCTGCCGCAGGGCCTGCGCGAGCAGGTCGAGGAGCACTGGGGGCCGGCGCCCGGCGAGCTGTACGTCGACCGTTCGCAGAACCCGGACGGCGACATCGTGCTCGCCGCGATCCGCTCCGGGAACCTCCTCGTCCTCATCCAGCCGCCGCGCGGCTTCGGCGAGAACCCGGTCGCGATCTACCACGACCCCGACCTGCCGCCCAGCCACCACTACCTGGCCGCGTACCGCTGGATCGCCGCCGCGCAGGAGGACGGCGGCTTCGGCGCCCACGCCGTGATCCACCTCGGCAAGCACGGCAACCTGGAGTGGCTGCCCGGCAAGACCGCCGCGCTCTCCGCCGAGTGCGGCCCGGACGCCGTCCTCGGCGACCTGCCGCTGATCTACCCCTTCCTGGTCAACGACCCGGGCGAGGGCACCCAGGCCAAGCGCCGCGCCCACGCCACCCTGGTCGACCACCTCGTCCCGCCGATGGCCCGCGCCGACTCGTACGGCGACATCGCGCGCCTGGAGCAGCTGCTCGACGAGTACTCCACCATCGCCGCGATGGACCCGGCGAAGCTGCCCGCGATCCGTGCCCAGATCTGGACGCTCATCCAGGCCGCCCGGCTCGACCACGACCTCGGCCTCGACGAGCGGCCCGAGGACGACGGCTTCGACGACTTCCTGCTGCACGTCGACGGCTGGCTCTGCGAGGTCAAGGACGCGCAGATCCGCGACGGCCTGCACGTCCTCGGCCAGGCGCCGGCCGGCACCGACCGGGTCAACATCGTGCTCGCCATCCTGCGCGCCCGGCAGATCTGGGGCGGCGTCAGCGCGCTCCCCGGCCTGCGCGAGGCGCTCGGCCTGGACGAGGCCGCGCTCACCCTCGGCGCCACCGACGCGGCCGAGGCGCAGGCCCGCGCCCTGGTCGAGGCGATGGAGGCCGAGGACTGGGCGCCCGAGGCGGTCGAGAAGGTCGCCGCCGGGCACCCCGACGCCGTCCGCGAGGTGCTCGCCTTCGCCGCCACCCAGGTGGTGCCGCGGCTGACCGCGACCACCGACGAGCTGGACTCCGTGCTGCACGCGCTGAACGGCGGCTTCGTCCCCGCCGGGCCCTCCGGCTCGCCGCTGCGCGGCCTGGTCAACGTGCTGCCGACCGGCCGCAACTTCTACTCCGTCGACCCCAAGGCCATCCCCAGCCGGCTCGCCTGGGAGACCGGCCAGGCCCTCGCCGCCTCGCTGGTCGAGCGGTACCGGGCCGACAACGACGGCGCCTGCCCGCCCTCCGTCGGCCTCTCGCTGTGGGGCACCAGCGCGATGCGGACCGCCGGCGACGACATCGCCGAGGCCTTCGCCCTGCTCGGCATCCGCCCGGTCTGGGACGACGCCTCGCGCCGGGTCACCGGCCTGGAGGCGATCGGGCTGGAGGAGCTCGGCCGCCCCCGGATCGACGTCACGCTGCGGATCTCCGGCTTCTTCCGGGACGCCTTCCCGCACGTGGTCGCGCTGCTCGACGACGCGGTGCGGCTCGCCGCGCAGCAGGAGGAGGCGGACGCCGACAACTACGTCCGCGCCCACGTGCAGGCCGACCTCGCCGAGCACGGCGACGAGCGGCGGGCCACCGTCCGGGTCTTCGGCTCCCGCCCGGGCACCTACGGCGCCGGTCTGCTCCAGCTCATCGACAGCCGGGACTGGCGCACCGACGCCGACCTCGCCGAGGTCTACACGGTGTGGGGCGGCTACGCCTACGGCCGCGACCTCAACGGGCGCCCGGCCCGGGAGGAGATGGAGAGCGCCTACCGGCGGATCACCGTCGCCGCCAAGAACACCGACACCCGCGAGCACGACATCGCCGACTCGGACGACTACTTCCAGTACCACGGAGGCATGGTCGCCACCGTCCGTGCCCTCACCGGCAAGAACCCGGCCGCCTACATCGGCGACTCCACCCGGCCGGAGACCGTCCGCACCCGGACGCTGACCGAGGAGGCGGCCCGGGTCTTCCGCGCCCGGGTGGTCAACCCGCGGTGGATGGAGGCCATGCGGCGGCACGGGTACAAGGGCGCCTTCGAGATGGCCGCCACCGTCGACTACCTCTTCGGCTACGACGCCACCACCGGTGTGGTCGCCGACTGGATGTACGAGAAGCTCACCGAGGAGTACGTCCTCGACCCGGTCAACCGGGAGTTCCTCTCCGAGGCCAACCCGTGGGCGCTGCACGGCATCAGCGAGCGCCTGCTGGAGGCCGCCGACCGCGGTATGTGGGCCGAGCCCGACGAGCGCCTGCTCGACGAGCTCCGCGCCGCCTACCTCGAGACCGAGGGCGACCTCGAAGCCGAGAGCTGAGGCAGCCCCGCAGGGGCGACCGGACACGCGGGACGGACCCCGGTGGTCGCCCCTGCGCGTTCGGGGTTCGGCGGGGCCGCCGGTGCATACGATCTCCGCATGACGTTGCGCTCGGCGTTGTCGCGACCCGCCCGGTGGTACTCCCTTGCGGCCGGCGGGTTGCCGGTGCTGGCGTTCCCCGGGGCGGGTCAGGCGTGGCTGGCGTGGGTGGCGCTGGTGCCGGGGATGCTGCTGATGCAGCGGGCGCCGGGCGGCCGCGAGGCGGCGGTGCGGGGCTGGTGGTTCGGGGCCGGGTTCATCCTGGTCGGGATGTACTGGCTGGTGCCGTCGATCGGGCCCGCGCTGCTGCCGCTGGCGGTGGTGTTCGGCGTGCTGCAGGCGGCGTTCGGCTTCGCGGTGTGGCGGCTGCTGCACGGCGGGGTCGGCCCGGGCCGGGCGTCGGCGGCGCTGGTGGTGGTGCCTGCGGTGTGGGTGTGCTGCGAGTTCGCCCGGTCGTGGCATGCGCTGGGCGGACCGTGGGCGCTGCTGGGGGCGAGCCAGTGGGAGCATCCGGCGGTGCTGGCGCTGGCCTCGGTCGGCGGGGTGTGGCTGGTCAGCGCAGTGGTGGTGGCGTGCAACACGGCGGTGGTACTGCTGTGCTCGGCGCGGTTGCGGGTGCTGCCGGTGGTTGCGGTGGCACTCTGCCTGGCGGTCGGCCCGGTGCTGTTCGCGCTGCTGCCGCCGCCCGCGCCGGGCGGTACGGCGACGGTGGCGCTGGTACAGCCGGGCCAGACGCCGGACGAGGTGTCCCGACTGGCGGCGAGCCTGCGGATCACCCGTGGTCTGGCGGGGCAGCCGGTGGATCTGGTGGTGTGGGGCGAGAGCAGTACGACCGCCGATCTGGACCGGGACACGGCGGTGCTGGGCGAGCTGCGGGCACTGTCGGCGGGCACGGGTGCCGACCTGCTGGTGGGCGAGGACGCGCGCAAGGCCGACGGCCGGATCTCCAAGGACGCGGTGCTGGTCACCCCGGAGGGTGTCCAGGCCCGCTACCGGAAGATCCGGCTGGTGCCGTTCGGCGAGTACATCCCGTTCCGTTCGGCGCTGGGCTGGATCGCCGGGGTGAGCAAGGCCGCGGGCGAGAACCGGGCGCCGGGTGCCGGGTTCCGGCTGCTGCCGGCGACCGACCGGGGCGGCGCCCCGCTGCCGGTCGGGGTGCTGATCTGCTTCGAGTCGGCGTTCCCGGACATGTCGCGGCAGGCCGCCCGGGACGGCGCCCCGCTGATCGTGTACCAGTCGGCGACGTCGACGTTCCAGGACACCTGGGCGCCGGCGCAGCACGCCTCACTGGGGGCGCTGCGGGCGGCGGAGACCGGCCGCCCGGTGGTGCAGGCGGCGCTGACGGGCGAGTCCGTGGCGTACGACCGGCAGGGCCGTCGGCTGGCCGGGCTGGGCACGGACGGCACGGGGGCGCTGGTCGTCCGGCTGCCGCTGGCCGAGCCGTCGGCGCTGACCTGGTACGACCGGCTGGGTGACTGGGTGCCGCTGGGGTCGGTGGTGGTGGCCGTTGCGGCCGGGGCCGTGGCGGTGGCCCGGCGGGGCCGCAGCGGTGGTGCGGCCTCCGCCGACGGGCCGTCGGCGGAGGCGGGGGCAGGGGCGGAGCGGCCGGCGGCGCGGGGCCGCGGCTGAGCCCGCTCAGGCGGTGGCGCCGCCGGCGACGTGGATGCCGAAGATCGCGCCCTGCGGGTCGTGCAGGACGGCGAGCCGGGGGCCGTCCGGCACGTCGGTCGGCGGGAGGACGACGGTGGCGCCGAGGACGGCGGCCCGTTCGGTGGTGGTGTCGACGTCGGCGACCGCGAAGTAGGGCATCCAGTAGGGCCCGGCGTCGGCCGGGAACTGGTCGGCCATGTCGGCCATGCCGCCGAACTCCCGTCCCGGCAGGCCCCACTGGGTGTACATCTCGCCGACGGTGACGCTCCAGCCGAAGACCCGCGGGTAGAACTCCTTGGCGCCGTGGGTGTCCCGGGTGGCGAGTTCGACCCAGCCGAGCGAGCCGGGCTCGTCGATCAGGGTGGTGCCGGCGAAGGAGCGGGCCTGCCAGATGCCGAAGGCGGCGCCGGACGGGTCGGCGGCGACCGCGAACCGGCCCAGGTCCAGGGCGTCGGCGGGCTCCGTCGTGATCCGCCCGCCGGCACCGCGGACGGCCGTTGCGGCGGCGTCGGCGTCGGCGACCGCGAAGGAGACCGTCCAGGTGGTGGGCTGTCCGGAACGCTGGACGGGGCTGAGCCCGGCGACCGGGTCGGTGCCCAGCATCATGAGGGTGTACCCGCCGGCCTCGGGCCGGGTGTCGACCTCGCTGCGCCAGCCGAAGGCTTCGCGGTAGAAGGCCTTGGAGCCCTCCGGGTCGACGGTGGAGAGTTCCACCCAGCAGGGTGCGCCGAGCGCGGCCTTGTCGATCCTCATCACTCCACCACCAGGACGAGTTTGCCGCGGGCGTGGCCGGACTCCACCTCGGCGAGCGCCTCGGCGGCGCGGGCGAGGGGGTAGGTCGCGGTGACCCGCGGGTCGAGGGCACCGGACTCGACCAGGGCGGCCAGTGCGGTGAGGACGTCGCCGACGGGGCTGCGCCGGACGACGGGGCTGCCGCCGAGGGCGGCCGCCGTGTCGGGGTCGGCGGTGGACACCAGCCGGCTGCGGTCGGCGAGGACGGCGGCGGCCTCCCGCAGGTCCTCCCCGCCGATCAGGTCGAGCAGGGCGTCGACGCCGTCGGGGGCGGCGGCGCGGATGCGGTCGGCGACGCCCTCGCCGTACCGCACCTGGGTGGCGCCGAACGACTCGACCCAGTCGCGGTTGCGGTCGGAGGCGGTGCCGACCACCTTGACGCCGCGGACCCGGGCGATCTGCGCGGCGGCGCTGCCGACGCCGCCCGCGATGCCGAGGACGAGCAGGGTGCGCCCGGGTTCCGGGGCGAGCTGGTCGACGGCGTCGTACGCGGTGGCGGCGGCCACCGGCAGGGCGGCCGCATCCGCGAAGCCCACCCCGGAGGGCTTGCGGGCCGCGGCACCGGCGTCCAGCAGGGTGTGCTCGGCGTACCCTCCGGCCGCCGCGATGCCGAACACCTCGTCGCCGGGGGCGAATCCCTCGACGCCGGCGCCCGTCTCCATGACGACGCCGGCCGCCTCGACGCCGAGTACGCGGGGCAGCGGCTGGTCGGTGCCGAACCAGCCGTTGCGGATCTTCCAGTCGGCCGGGTTGATGCCCGCGGCCCGTACGGCGATCAGCAGCCGGCCCGGCCCGGCGACGGGCACGGGCCGCTCCAGGAACTCCTGGTTCTCCGGGCCTCCGTAGGCCCGGAATCCGAACGCCTTCGACATGGTGCTCCCTCGGCTCGGCGACATCCCTCCGCCCAGCTTGCTGGGCGGACGGCCGGGACGGCCGGGAATGGTGGGCCGAACGGGCCGGGTTGTGAGGGAGGCGAACCCGGTTGTTCAAATTGGAACGACGGGGTACGGTCGGAGCCGACCACCCGGTTCGAATTTGAACCACTCACTGCCGGAGGCCGGCCATGCCGCAGACCGACACCGCCCGGACGCAGCTCCCCGGGCCCGCCACCGTCCGCTCCCGCGTCCGCATCCCGCTGGCGTTCCCGGACGGCTACCGGGTCGAGGCCGAGGTGTTCACCTTCCACGGCCTGGAGGACGGCGCCGAGCACCTCGCCCTCGCCCTCGGCGAGCCCGGCGGCACCCCGCTGGTGCGGCTGCACTCCGAGTGCCTGACCGGCGACGTCTTCGGCTCGGCCCGCTGCGACTGCGGCCCGCAGCTGCGCGAGTCGGTGGAGCGGATCGCCGAGGCCGGCGGCTACCTGCTGTACCTCCGCCAGGAGGGCCGCGGCATAGGCCTGTACAACAAGCTGGACGCCTACGCACTGCAGGACTCCGGCCTCGACACCTACCAGGCCAACACCGCGCTCGGCCTGCCCGAGGACGGCCGGGACTACACCGCCGCCGCCCAGATGCTCTCCACCCTCGGCGCGACCGGCATCCGGCTGCTGAGCAACAACCCGGACAAGGCCGGCCAGCTCTCCCGGCTCGGCATCGAGGTGGCCGAGCGGGTGCCGACCGGCGTCCACCTCTCCGAGAGCAACGTCCGCTACCTCCGCACCAAGGCCGACGGCACCGACCGCACGCTCGGGCACGGCATCGAGTTCCTGTCGCTGGGCGCCTGACCGCATCACCCGATCGGCGCAGGGGGCGCGCGGCGGGCGGGGCGGCGTGGAAGCGTCGGGCGGTGGGCCGCGCCATCCGTCGCTGCACCCCCGCCGCGCGGCCCCGCCGGGTCCCCCACCCGGCGCGGACCGACCCGGGAGAGCGCCCGTGGACACCGACTCCCTCACCGCCGACACACTGCGCGACCTGCGCAGCGCCCGGCCGTACCCCGCCGTCTCGCTGACCATGCCGACGCATCGCCGCGAGCCGGACAACGCCCAGGACGCCGTGCGGCTGAGAAACCTCCTCGCCGAGGCCGAACGGCGGATCGACGCCGACCCGGAGGCCTCCCGGCAGGACCGCATCGACCTGCACAAGCAGCTGGAGCGGGCGGTCGCCGAGGTCGATCTGCGGCACTCCCTGGACGGCCTGGTGCTGTACGCGACCACCGCCGAGCACCAGGTCTGGAACCTGCCCCGCGAGGTGCCCGAGCGGGTCGTGCTGAGCGACACCTTCCTGACCCGCAACCTGGTCGCCGCCAAGGCCCAGGAACGCCCCTACTGGGTGCTGGCGGTGGCCGCCGGCCGGGCCACGCTGTGGAGCGGCGCCGGGCAGGCGCTGCACGAGCACGAGGCGGACGGCTTCCCGATGGAGGCGGAGGGCGTGGACTGGGACGTCCAGCGCGAGGAGCGCGTGGGTGACTCGCCCAGCACCTTCCGCGACGAGGAGACGCTGCGCTTCCTGCGCACGGTGGACACCGCGCTCGGCACCGTCCTCGGCGCCGACCGGCGGCCGCTCTTCCTGGTGGGCCTGGCGCAGGCGGTGTCGGTGCTGCAGGAGGTCGGCACCGCGGCCGGCACCGCCGTCGCGACCGTCCTCAAGGGCGGCCTCACCGACGGCCCCGACCGCGTGCTGCTCCAGGAACTCGCCCCGGCCATGGCCCAGTTCGCCGCCCACGAGTCCGACCGGGTGGGCACCGCGCTGGACGCGGCGCGCAGCCGCAAGGCCTTCGCGGCCGGCCTGGACGAGGTCTGGGAGGCGGTCAGCGAGGGACGGGTCGAGATGGTCGCGGTCGAGGAGCACTTCCAGCGGACGGTGAAGGTCACCGACGGCCACCTCTCCCCCGTGGAGGACGCATCGGCCGGCGGCTGGGAGGAGGGCGTCCGCGAGGACATCGTGGACGAGCTCGTGGAGGCCGCCCTGGACAAGGGCGCCGAGGTGGTGTTCCTGCCCGACGAGCAGCTCAGCGGGCACGACCGGATCGCCGCCGTGCTCCGCTACTGACGCTCCCGCGCCCCGTCCGGCCCCCGGCCCGCGCGAGCGGTGCCGGGGGCCGCGCCACTCCCCGGCCGGAGCATTCCTGCGCGCGGCGCGCCCGGCGGCGCCGGAGGCTGGACGAGTTGTGACCCCCACGAGTTGTGATCCCCACGAGTTGTGACCCCTACGAGTCGTGACCTCCGGCAGAGCACCCCAGGAGCAGCCATGTCCCCGCACTCCCGTCTGCGCTCCCTCACCGGGCCGACCGCCAGGGCCGGCGCGATCCTCGCCGCGGCTGCCGTGCTGACCGCAACGGCCGCGGCCTGCAGCTCGGAGAAGACGAAGGGCGGGATCAGCCCGGCCGTGGTCTCGGCGGCCTCCGAGGCCTCCCGGCACGCCGCCTCCGCGGCCGCCGAGGCCTCCGAACTGGCGGGCGAGGAGGCCTCCTCCGCCGCCTCGAACGCCGCCGCGCTGATCTCGCAGGCCGCCTCGGCCCGGGCCGCCTCCGCCTCGGCCGCCGCGGCCTCGCTGGAGTCCCGGGCGGCGGCCTTCGAGTCCTCGGTGTCGGCGCAGATCTCGGCCGCCCGGCAGAGCGCGAGCGCCGCCCTGAGCGGCGTCCCGGGCACCGGCAACGCGATCGGCGACGTCACACTGACCGGAATTCCGACCACGGCCACCGACGGCTATCCGGCCGCCACCGTCACCATCACCAACTCGACCTCGCAGAAGGCGAACTACGCCGTCCAGGTGGACTTCCTCGACTCCTCGGGCGCCACCGTGGAGACGGTCGTGGTCGGCACCACCGGGGTCGCACCCGGCGAGCGGCGCACGGTGCTGGCGCACGGCGACCAGAAGGTCGACGCGGCCAACGCCAAGGTCGCCCGGGCGCAGCGGTACTGAACAGGCCGTCTCCGGGCCGGGGTGCCGGGCGGACGGCCCCGCCGCATCCTGGATCGGGGGGTTCTTCCACGCCGGAGGTGGCCACTCATGCAGGGACGAGGCACTGGGGACCTGGAGGCCGTCGTGATCGGCGCCGGCCCGTACGGGCTGGCGGCGGCGGCGCACCTGCGGGGCGCCGGGGTGCCCTTCCGCGTGTTCGGCGATCCGATGGCGGGCTGGCGTGAGGGGATGCCCGCGGGGATGCTCCTCAAGTCGACGCCGCGGGCCTCCTGCATCTCCGACCCGTCGGGCCGGTACGGGTTCAACGACTTCCGCACCCGCTCCGGCCGAGGCCCGGTCGGCGACACGTACCCGATCCCGCTGGACGAGTTCGTCGAGTACGGCGAGTGGTTCCAGCGGCAGCGGGTGCCCGAGCTGGAGCCGACGCGGGTCACCGGGGTCGAGGGCGCGCCGATCGGTTTCCGGGTGTACCTGGAGGGCGGCGAGACGGTGACGGCCCGCTCGGTGGTGGTGGCCGCAGGGCTGCGGCCCTTCGCCCACACGCCGCCGGAACTCGCCGCCCTGGCGGGAACGGACCTGTGCTCGCACACCAGTGAGCACGCCGACCTGGCGAAGTTCGCGGGGCAGCGGGTGGCGGTGGTGGGGGCCGGTCAGTCGGCCCTGGAGAGCGCGGCCCTGCTGCACGAGGCGGGGGCCTTCCCCACCGTGGTGGTGCGCGGTCCCCGGCTGGTGTTCGGTGAAACGCCGGACGCCGACCTGCCGTCCACCCGCCCGCTCACCGCCCGGGTGGCCAAGCCGTCCAGCGGGCTCGGCCCGGGGTGGGGGCTGCGGGCCTACTCCGACATCCCGTGGGCCTTCCGGTTCCTGCCGGACGAGGCACGGGCCGTCCGGGTCCGCCGGGTGCTGGGGCCGGCCGGCGCCTGGTGGCTGCAGGACCGGGTGGACGGGCGGTTCCCGGTGCTCACCGGGCATCCGCTGGCGGCGGCCGAGGCGGTCGACGGCACCGTCCGGCTGAGCCTCGAAGGCCCGACCGAACTCCTGGAGGCGGACCACGTCCTGGCGGCCACCGGCTACCGGGCGGACGTGGCACGGCTGGAGTTCCTGGACGAGGGTCTGCGGCGGGCCGTACGCCGGACGGCGGCCGGGGCGCCGCGGCTGACCTCGGGCTTCGAATCCTCCGTCCCCGGCCTGTACTTCGCCGGGCTGGCGGCGGCGGACACCTTCGGCCCTGTGATGCGGTTCGTCGTCGGCACCCGCTTCGCGGCCCGGCGGATCGGCCGTCACATCGCCGCCTAGGACGACCGCCGGGGTGCGCGGAACCGCGCGTTCCCCGCACCCCGGTGGTCACTTGTGGCGCAGTAGGCGGGCCAGCTCGCGCGGGGCGGTCTTGGCCGTCCGGGCGAGTTCGACGACGAGGGGCAGCGCGTCGTCGCGGCAGAGCCAGGCCCGTTCGGTCGCCCGGCGCGGCAGGACGTCGTGCGGCAGCCGGCGTTCGGACCAGGCGGTGACCAGCGCGGACAGCAGATCCAGCCGTCCGGCCCGGAAGTTCCGCGGCAGCTGCGGGCCCTGAGGGACCGGCCGCCCGGTGAGCGAGAGGTGCAGGGCGCGCACCACGTCCACCCCGTCCGCGGTCTCGAACAGCCGGAACTGCGCTCCCTGCCGCGGGTTGAAGTCCACCAGCTTGTACCTGCCGTCCCGCAGGTCCAGCCGCCAGTCCAGGTCGGCGATGCCACTGAAGCCCACCTTCTTGCACAACCCTGCTGCCAGGTCGGCGAGTTCCGGGTTGTCGACCGCACGCGCCAGGGTGGTGAAGCCGCCGCCGGGCGGCCAGTCGCGCTCCTTCAGACCGGTGAAGACGGCCAGCGGCTCGCCTCCCGGCCCGCAGCAGAGGTGGGTGAACCAGTCCTCTGCGTGCTCCGACGGCAGGTACTCCTGGGCGAGCACCGACAGCGGCCCGTCCGGCGGGTTGAGGGCCAGCAGCTCCTTCTCGTCCCGCACCAGCGTGCTGTGGCTGACCACGGGCTCGGCCAGCCGGGTGAACGGCGCGAGGTTCTTCAGCACCAGCGGGTAGCCCCATGCGCGGCCGGTCGCCAGCAGCTCGTCGTGGTCGGCGGGCGTGCCGGTGTGCGGCGCGGGGATGTCGTGGTCCTGGCAGATTCGGTAGAGCTCGCCCTTGTCGGCGAGCCGCCGCGGCAGGTCCGCGGGTACCGGGGAGAGGAGGAAGTACGGGGAGAGTTCCTCGGCGTGCTCGGCGAGCAGCACCGCGGACTCGTCGTCCGTGGCCACCGCGACGCTGCGGCGGCCGACCAGCCGGCCGACGCCGCGGATCACGTCGACCAGTTGTTCGGCCGGCTCGCTGCCGGTGGTCGGCCGGACGAAGACGCCCTTGAGGTAGTGCGAGGCGGCGGTCGGGGTGTGTCGGCCCTCGACCATGGCGTACACCGGGACGCCGAGCCGGCCGAAGGAGCGGACTGCCGCGACGGGACTGTGGGAGAACGGGTACTTGCCGACCCGTACCATCACCACCGGGACCTCCCGGTCGAGGTCGGGCAGGATTGGCGTCATGACCGGTTCACTCCGTTCTGTCGGCCGGTGATGCCGGACGGCGACCCGGTCCGCACGCGTCCGGGCCGGATCGACGGCGGGGGCAGCGGCTGCCGAAGGCCCCGCGGACTCGCGGACGGTCCTCGTTGCGACGCTCGGGATGCGTGTGGTGTCGGCCGCCCCGACCCGGGCCGCCCCTCGACGTACCGGAGCGCCGGCCGTCCGCCCGACCATCGTTGCACGCGCCGTGCCGAACTCGCCTGCCGTGCGCGGAAGGACGGTCATGCCGGACTCCCCTGCGGTGCCGGCAGCCAGCGCGGCAGGCCCACCAGCAGCGGCACGGCCAGCGCACAGGCGGCGATCAGCCAGGCCAGGCCGACGCCCGTCAGACCGAGCACGGGCAGCAGCCCGACGACCAGGACGACGACCAGCACGGAGAAGGCGATCTGGAGGGCGACCAGCCGGCGCAGCTCCCGGCGGACCCGGGCCACCTCGATGGCGATGCCGAGCACCACGTTGGGCAGGGCGGAGAGGGCCATCAGGCGGAGCACCGTGGTGCCCTGCGCCGAGTAGGCCGCGCCGAACGGCAGGAGCAGCCACGGCGCCGCCGCGACCACCACCGCGGTCGCGGCGGCCACCAGCAGGCCGGCGTGGCGGAGCATCCGGCGTCCGTGCTCGGCGAGCCGCTCGGGATGGTGCGCGCCTTCCACGACCAGCGATCCGCCCATGCTCGCCACGGCCACGTAGAACGTGCTGGCGATGATGTACGCCAGTGAGTAGTACGCGGTCTGCTCGGCCCCGAGCCGGTTGAGCACGATCAGCGGTACGGCGGTGCCGGTGGCCACGCCCGCGACCTTGCCCACGTAGTCGGCGGTCGCGTAGCGGAGCACCCGCTGCGGCCGGGGCGCACCGGCCGTGTCGGCCCGTTGATGGGCCGGGACGGCCCGGCGGAACAGCACCAGGTTGGTGACGGCGATCGAGACGATCAGGGCGAGGGACCAGGACAGCAGGATGCCGGTGCCGATCGCGAGCGCGGCG
The DNA here is from genome assembly GCF_040680995.1 of Kitasatospora sp. NPDC051914. NCBI lineage: Bacteria > Bacillati > Actinomycetota > Actinomycetes > Kitasatosporales > Streptomycetaceae > Kitasatospora > Kitasatospora sp. NPDC051914. Next base: position 119,724 of record NZ_JBFAXX010000006.1, on the reverse strand, counting down.
CAGCCCGCCAGGAGGCCGGCCTTGACCACGTTGAACAGCGCGTTCTCACCCAGGACGAAGCCGGGGTGGCGGAGGCCGGTGAGCGCGCCGTCCTGGAGCACGAAGATCGAGTAACCGGCCGTCGCCACGATGAAGGAGCCGGCCAGGACCGGGTTCCGCAGGAAGCCGAGTTCGGGCGAGATCCACGGGACCAGCAGCAGGAAGCCGACGGCCGCGAGGCCGGAGACTCCTGCGCTGACGCCGTAGCAGCGCAGGACCAGCCAGCGGGTGTGCCGCCCGGCGACCGGGACGAACCGGACCAGGACGTCGCCGAGGTTGAACCGGCCGAGCCCGGACAGCAGTCCGGCCACCGAGAGCGCGGCGGAGCTGCGTCCGACGGTCTCCACGCTGTACCACCGGGTGGCGAAGATCCAGAAGGCTGCGCCGAGCACCGCCGCGAGCACCGCGCTGCCGGCCAGCAGGTGGCCGTTGCGGATCAGCGGTTCGGCGGCACCGGAGCGCCGGGCGGCCCTGATCCTGGCCCTCAGGAAGGTGAGGGGGTGCGCAGGCAGAGTGGTGCTCATCGCGGGCGGCCTCTCGGAGCCGACGGGCACACGCGTGCCCGCGGGCGCTTCTCCGGCGCCGGCTTCAACGCCCGGTGCGTCACGCCGGAAGCGGCACCGGTGACTCCGCGCTCCGTCGACCGCTCGGCGGAAGTCATGAGTTTCGTCATGTTCCTCATCCTTTGTCCGATCTCCGGTCGGTCTGCACTCGAACCTCTCCGACGGCCCGTCAGCCCTGGCCGTGATGGGCCGTCGGATCAGTCGGACGGGGTGCTCGGCCGGGCGGATCAGCGCTGCCAGACGGCGACCCAGCCGACGTCCAGCCGGGCGGAGTCGACGCCGGGCGGCGGCGCGACCTGGAAGCCGATCGCCAGGTTGATCACCAGTTCCATGGCGACGTGCGGGATCGCGGCCGGCTCGGTCACCTGAAAGCGCTGGACGCCGTCGACGTACCAGGTGACCGAGTCGGGCTGCCAGTCGACGGCGTACACGTGGTACCCGTCGGCGAAGTCGCGGGGGCCGTAGCCCTTGCCGATGTGGGTGTCGTTGCCGTCGGGGGCGCGCCAGTGCAGGTTGGCGGAGACGTGGGTCGCCGTGTTGATGAACTCCGCGATGTCGATCTCGGGCGGGCTGCCTCGGGTCTCGGCGGGGATCAGCCAGAAGGCCGGGAACATGCCCTCGGCCTCGGCGGGCACCTTGATGGCGGCGGCGTAGTAGCCGTAGGTGAAGGTGTGCCGCGGGGTGCCCTCCCAGTGGTCCCGGCCGGTGGTGACCATGCCGGAGGTCCAGGGGTAGGTCTTGCCGTCGGTGCCGTGGGTCTCCCGGCGCTCGGCGGTGAGCGTGAGGGCGCCGTCGGCGACGGACACCTGGCCGGGCAGGTACCACTCCAGCTCGTGGTTGCCGGCGTTGGTGCAGCCGCCCACGTTCCAGTCGTAGCAGGTGGCCCAGTCCCGGGTGTTCAGACCGGAGCCGCTGAAGTCGTCGTGGAAGACCAGGTGCCACGGGCCGGGCAGGTCCGGCGGCTCGGTCGCCCGCACGGTGCCCTCGCTCTCCGCCCGGGCGTTCGACGCCGGGGAGGTCAGGGCGGTCGGATCGGCGCAGGAGGCGGCCCCGGCCAGCAGGCAGGCCGCGGCCAGTGCACGGGCCCGCAGCGACCGGCGGCCGTTCCGGCCGGGCGGCGGGGGCGGTGCCGGCCGGGTGGACGGGGTCGCCGGGTCGGGCGGCGGCCACCGCCGCGCGTGGGGCAGTACCAGCAGGGTGGTGAGGACCGCGAGCACCACCAGCACCCGGCGGGCGGTGAACGTGTGGGTGAGCAGCATCGGGGCGGCGGCCACCGCCCCGAGGACCGCGCTGGAGGCGAAGGCGGGCACCACGGCGGTCACGGGAGCGCGCCGGGCGTCGGCGGGCCAGCGGCAGCGCAGCACCAGGGCGGTGCCCGGCACGGCCAGCAGGGCGACGGCCGCGGTGACGACCCGCACCGGTCCGGCGGGCAGGACGGTCGCGGCGACCCCGGCCCAGGCGAGCAAGGGGAGCGCGAGGCGCAGGTAGGGGCCGGCCATCACGGCTGCCTCCCGTCGGGTCGGAACCGGTCCACCGGGCTCTCGGCCGGTGCGACCGTGGTGGAACCGGCGGCGGACGGCTCCACGTACTCGTAGACGACCGCGTCGGGGCTGGTGTAGACGGCGCGGAACTCCGGCGAACCGGCCGCCAGGTCGGCCAGCCGGCGGACGGTGTCCTCGGGCAGCACCCCGGTGAGCCGGCAGGCGGCGATCTGGGCCCGGGTCAGGACGAGGTAGGAGGGGCCGGGCACCGCCGGGGTGGTCAGCTCCCGGCGCAGCACCGGCAGCGGGTCGGCCAGCATGCGGCGCTGCTCCTGCTCCGGGAGCTGGGTGAGCGCGATCCGGATCCGGTCGTCGTAGTGCATTTCGCCTCCGGGAAGGGCGGCGCCGGTGACGAAGACGATGCGGCTGCCCGGCGGGGTGTCCGTGGTGACCAGTCGCAGCGCCGCGACCTCCTGCGGGGTGAAGTACTTCAGCGCGTCCTTGCTGTAGTAGTTGACGAACATGCCGAGGGTCAGCACGACGGCCGCGACGACGGCGAGGGCGCGGTGCAGGACGGGGCGCCGGCCGTCGCGCAGGAGGACCGTGGCGGCCAGGAAGGCGGTGGCCGGGAGCACGAAGAGGTAGGCGCGCAGGATCATCTCCCCGCCGTAGCCGTTGCCGAGCAGCAGCGGCAGCGGGCCGAACAGCACGGCCGTCAGGCCGGTGCGGCGCACCCACCGGTGGCTGATCAGCGCGATCAGGGCGAGCAGGCCGACGGTACCGGACATGCCGAGGGACAGCAGGTCGACCGTCGCCTGGGCCGGCGCCACGGTACCGAGTTTCAGCTGCTCGGGCGGGCGGACGTTGCTGCCGGCCGTGGTGAGGCCGGCGATCAGGTCGCCGACGTTCTCCGACAGGTAGGGGCGGGCGACGGTGACGTCCCAGGCGAAGGTCATCCCGACGGCGGCCGCCAGCACCGGCCACACCGTGCGGCGGTTGCGGCGGGGCAGGCAGAGCATGGCGAGGACGCTGATCGTCATCACCGGGCTCAGCGGGTGCGAGACGACGATGCCCGCGAGCATCACCACGACCATGGCGTACCAGCCGAGCCAGGGTGTCCGGGGGGTGAGCGCGGTGGCCGCCGGCCGCCCTTCGGCCGCGGCCTCGGCGGCCCGGCGGGCCTCTGCCAGCCGTCCCAGCACCAGGGCGAGCAGCAGCACGAACAGCAGGAAGGCGAAGGCCTGCGGCGCGAAGTAGTCCTGACCCACCCAGGAGATCGAGTAGAAGAGCCAGACGCCGCCCCAGACGAGGCGCCGGCTGTCGGTGAGCGAGCGGTAGAGCAGCAGCAGCGGGCCGAGCAGCAGCAGGTTGGTCAGCAGCGGCCACCAGGACGCGTAGCCGAGCGCGGAGTGCAGACCGGTGGCGCGCAGGAAGAACACGTTGAGCTGGAAGAAGCCGGGCCACTCGTTGTAGATCTCCAGCCCGCCGGCGTCCGGCACGGTGCCGTTGTGCCGGAGCATCGCGTCGACGACCGCGACGTGCTTCCACGCCCAGGCGTAGCGGAGGGTGGGGTAGAGCACGCTCGGGGTGGCGTGGATCACGGTGATCAGCGCGACCACGTACGCCGCGGCCCAGGCCTGCGGGACGCGCGGCCGGTGGAGCACCGCGAGGAAGCCGGTGAACAGCAGGGCGCAGCTCGCCCAGTAGAACGGCGGCAGGACCTGGAGCAGCCCGAGGTCGCCCATCCGGTCGAGGCGGGCGCCGCGCAGGGCCAGCACCCACAACACGATCGCCGCGGGCAGCGCGCCGACGGTGAGCCAGGCCGCCGGGCCGCGTCCGCCGACCGCCCGGGCCAGCAGCGCCGACGGCGGGCGGCGCCGGGCCGGCGGGGCGGCCGGGCCGGCGGCTCCGGCGATCTGCTGGTCAACCATCGAGGGGCCCTCTCCGGACAGTGGGCACGGTGGCGTGGTGGGCGCGGGCGGTGGTCAGTCCTTGGGCGGACCTCCGACCGGGGTGCCGATGGCACGGGTGAACCGGCGGTAGGCCCGCCAGCCGCGGGTGTAGAGGCTCTCCCGGATCGGGCCGATGCGGCTGCCGCGACCGGCCGTCCAGTCGTCGAAGACGCTCTCCGGGGTGTCGCTGCGGACCATCAGCCGGCAGATCCGCATCGGGTCGTCGGTCGCGGAGCTGAACTTGTTCTCCACGGCGGTGGCGGACGTCCAGCCGGCAGCGCGGACCTGGCGGCGCACCGCGGGGCTGGAGTAGCCGTGCGGGTAGGCGAAGGCGGTCACCGGGTGCCCGACCGCGTCCTCCAGGCGTTTCTTGCTGCCGACGATCTCGTCGGTGCGCCGCTGGCCGTAGACCGTGTCGAGCTGGGCGTGGGTCTGGGAGTGGCCGCCGATCTCCACGCCGATCGCGTCGAGGGTGCCCACCTGCCGCCAGTTGAGCATCTGCGTGTCGGGCAGCAGGCTGCCGGTGGGGCGGCCGCCGGGCGGGTGGACGGCACCGACGGTCACGTAGAGGGTGGCCGGCAGGCCGCGTTCGGTGAGGATCGGGGCGACCGTCCAGTAGAAGTCGGCGTAGCCGTCGTCGAAGGTGAGCACCGCGGCGTTCGGGGGCGGCGGCGGGCCGCCGTGCAGGGCGGCGACCAGCCGGCGCAGCGGGACGACGGTCAGGCCGGCGTCGGCGATCCGGTCGAGCTGTTCCCGGAAGATCCGCGGGGAGACGGTGTACGGCGCGAGCCAGTCCGGCGGGTCGTCCGAGACCGAGTGGTACAGGAAGACGGGGACGGCTCTCATCGCTGGCTCCTCGCCGGCCGGGGCAGCAGCAGGGCGGCGCGTCCCACGGTGTAGCCCAGCAGGGTGATCCCCGTCCCGGCGCAGAGCGCACCCGCGGAGCGGAGGTCGGCCCGGCGCAGGCTGCGCAGCACGGCCGAGGGCAGCGTGTGCCGCAGGTAACGGCGCTCGGAGGCCAGGGCGGGCCGCGGGCCGGTGTGCCGGGCGACGACGGCCTTGGAGCGGCCCTCGGCGTAGCAGCGGGCCCGGAAGTAGGCCCAGGTGGCCCGACCGGGCGGCACGTGGTGGTGGACGACGGCGGCCGGTTCGTAGCGCAGCACCGCCTCGGGGTGGCGGGCGGCCAGCCGCAGGCAGAACTCGGTCTCCTCGCAGCCCACCGGTCGGGTGCCGATCCGGCCGAGGTCGAGCCGGAAGCCGCCGGCGGAGACCGTCTCGGCGCGCCGGAAGGACATGTTGGCGCCGGTGAAGTTGCGGATCGCGGCCGGCCGTTCGGGAAGGCCGTGGTAGGAGCAGCCGACCACCCAGTCGAACTCGCCGGGGAACCACCCGGGCCGGCCGGTCTCCCAGCGCGGCCGGACGAGCCCCCCGACGCCGAGCACCTCCGGGTCGCGGTAGCCGGCCAGCAGGCGGCTGCTCCAGTCGGGCGCGGCCGCCGCGTCGTCGTCGAGGAAGGCGACGACGTCTCCGCGGGCGGCGCGGACGCCGGTGTTGCGGGCCCCGGACAGGCCGCGGCGCTGCTCGTTGCGGACGACCCGGACGCCGGGCCACTGCCGTTCGGCGCGGCGGGCGAGCTCGGGGCAGTGGTCGACGACCAGCAGCAGTTCCTCCGGGGGCCGGTACTGGCCGCGGACGGAGTCCACGGCGGCGCACAGGTCGTCCCACCGGTCCAGGGTGTAGGCGCAGATGACGACCGACAGGCTGGTCCGTGCGTCCGGGGCGGTGGTCATGCCCGACTCCCTTCAGGGGCCCTCATCCAGCGTGGCAGAGTGAGCAGCAACGGCACGGCGACGGCGCAGCAGGCGAGCAGCCAGGCCAGACCGACGCCGGCGAGCCCGTACATCGGCAGCAGGACGAAGGTGAGGCCGACGGTCAGGACGCACTGGGCGGCCTGGACACCGATGAGCAGACGGAGGTCTCGCAGGACCCGGGCGACGTCGATGGCGACGATGATCAGGACGGTGGGCAGCGAGGCGACGGCCATCAGCCGCAGGACGGGGGTGCCGTACCGGGCGTAGTCCGGGCCGAAGAGGGAGAGGATCCACGGCGCCGTGACCACCACGACGGTGGTGGCGGCGAGCACCAGCAGCCCGGCGTGGCGGAGCATCCGCCGGGCGAGCTCGGGGAGCCGCTCCGGAGCGTGGGCGCCCTCGACGACGAGGGAGAAACCCATGCTGAGCACGGCGATGTTGAAGGTGTCGGCGATGATCCAGGCCAGCGAGTAGTACGCGTTCTGGGCGGCGCCGAGGTGGGCGAGCACGGTCAGCGGCAGCACCGTGTAGGTGGTGATGCCGGCGAGCTTGCCCAGGTAGTCGGCGGTGGCGTAGCGCTTCACCCGGCCCGGCATCGGGGCGCCCTCGCGGTCGGCACGCTGGTGGGCCGGGATGGCGTGGCGGAACAGCACGGAGTTGGCGACCAGGATGGCCAGCACGAGGGCGCCGGCCCACGCGGTGAGGATGCCGGTGCCGATCGCGAGGGCGGCGCAGGCGGCGAGGGCGCCGGCCTTGGCGACGGCGAAGATCACGTTCTCGCCGAGGACCCAGCCGGTGCGGCGCAGGCCGGTGAGGGCGCCGTCCTGGAGGTCGAAGATGGAGTAGCCCGCGGCGGCGATCACGAAGGCGGTGCCGAGCAGCGGTGCGCGCAGGAAGTCCAGACCGGGGGCGACGACCGGGATGAGCAGCAGGAAGCCGCAGGCCGCCAGTGCGCTGAACACGCCGGCGATCGCATAGCACTTCAGCACCAGCCGCCCGGTGTGCCGGCCGGCCCGCGGGACGAACCGGACGAGGACGTCGCCGAGGTTGAACCGGCCGAGGGCGGACATCAGGGCGGCGACCGAGAGCGCCGCGTAGCTGGTGCCGACGGTCTCGGCGCTGTACCAGCGGGTGGCGAAGATCCAGAACAGCGCGCCGAGCCCGGCTGCGAGCACCGCGCTGGCGGCCAGGATGTGCCCGTTGCGCAGCAGCGGCTCGCCCGCGGTCCGCCGGAGCACGGCCCTGGCGCGGGCCCGCAGCAGCGCGCGGTAGGTGCACTCGCAGGGCAGCGGCAGCGGGCACGAGCACGCGCGGGCCGGTGCGGTGCGGCGGGTCAGTTCCGGTATCACGGCCGGGCACCGCCGCGTGTCCGCCGGCGTCCCCGGCTGACGAGGTAGCTGAGCGGCCCGACGAGCAGACCGCGGCACTGCAGCCGGACGAGTTCGCGCGGGGCCGGCTCCTTGTCGGGACGGCGCCGGCCCGGGGCCAGCGGAAGCATCGCCGGCAGGCCGCGGACGAGGTCGGCCAGCATGGCCGGGCGGTTGACGAGGACGGCGGCCAGGAAGGCGCCGTAGCCGACGCCGTAGCCGTACACCTGGGCACGGAGGGCCGACGGGGTGCGGCGGTGGCGGTGCCAGACCAGCGCGTCGGGCGCGTAGGCGACCAGGCGCCCGGCCGTGAGGACGCCGAGGAAGGCCAGCAGGTCCTCGCCGCCGCGGGTCGGGGTGCCGGCGCCGGCGGCCTCGTCGAACCCGCCGATCGCCCGCAGGGCCTCGGTGCGGAATGCCATGTTGGCGCCGGTGCCGAAGCGGCTGACGGTGTAGGGGACGGGCGGGTCGCCGCCCTGGTCGGCGAGCGACCAGATGCGCGGGGCGAAGCCGCGGGAGAAGCCGCAGTGGCGTTCGAAGGCCACTTGGGAGGGCGTGTCCAGTTCGGCGGGCAGGACCAGGCCGGTGACGCAGCCGATCCGGGCGTCGGTCCGGAAGGTCTCCAGCAGGGCGCGCAACCAGCCGGGGTCCGGCAGGGTGTCGTCGTCGGTGAAGGCGCACACCTCGCCGGTGGCGGCCGCCAGGCCGGTGTTGCGGGCCCGCGAGACTCCGGGCGCGGGCTCGCACAGGTAGCGGATGCGGTCGCCGTACCGGTCGCGGATCAGGTCGTGGGTGGCGAGGTCGCTGGGGGCGTTGTCGACCAGCAGCAGTTCGGCGGCGGCGGGTGCCGCCTGCAGCAGGGCGTCCAGGCACGGCGGGAGCAGTTCGGTGCGGTCGCGGGTGCAGACGATCACGGTGAGCGAGGGCGTGGCGGCGGCCGTCGGCGGCGGGACGACCGGCGTGGCACCCAGTCCGGTGCCGGCGGCGAGCAGGGCGGCCCGCAGCCCCGAGGTGTCCCCGGGGGCGGCGGTCGCGGTGACCATGCCGAGCGGGTGGCTGTGCCGCCGGACGAGGGCCAGCACGGGGCCGCCCGCGGGCGGCGGCGCGGCCGCGCCTCCGGGGACCTTCAGCTCCGAGGGGCGGGCCAGGTCGAGGTCGAGGATCGCGGTCGGCGGGTCGGGCAGTACGGTGGCGGCGGGGGTCATCACGGTGATCACGCTCCGATCCGTGCACCGCGCTGGTGCCAGACGCTGCAGAGGTATCCGAAGGGGCCGTACACGAGGCCCTGCAGCTCCCGCCGGCCGAGTCCGGGCACCGGTTCGGGGCCGCGGTTCCCGGCCGCGCGCCGGCGGCGGGCGACCTGCCAGCGCCACAGGCCCCGGGGCAGCCGCCGGAGCAGGTCGGCGAGCACGTCCGGCCGGTGTGCGACCGCGGTGGTCAGGTACGCGCCGAAGCCGACCCCGAAGTTGAAGATCTGCCGGGCCAGCGCCTCGTCGGTGCGCGGGTGGCTGTGCCAGACGATCGCCTCCGGCTGGTAGGCGATGTCGTGGCCGCTGTTGTAGACGGAGAAGAAGGCGTAGAGCTCCTCGCCGCCGCGAGCCGGGGTGCCGGCGCCGGTGGCCGGGTCGAAGCCGTCGACGGAGCGCAGCACCTCCGTCCGGAAGGCCATGTTGGCTCCGGAGCCGAAGCGGCCGGCGGAGAAGCGCTGCAGCGGGTCGGCGTCCTCGTCGCGGGCCGACCAGCTGCGGGCCGCGAAGCCGCGGGAGTAGCCGCCGTAGCTCTCCAGGGCGGCCTGGGCCGCGGTGTCGAGTTCCGCGGGCAGCACCAGGCCGGTGACGCAGGCGATCCGGTCGTCGGCCCGGAAGGCCTCGGCGAGGGCGGTCACCCAGCCGCGGTCGACGACGAGGTCGTCGTCGGCGAAGGCGCAGATCTCGCCGCGGGCCGCCGCCAGCCCGGTGTTGCGGGCCCGGGCCACGCCCCGCACCGGTTCGCGCAGGTAGCGGACCCGATCGGCGTACCGTCCCAGGACCAGTTCCCGGGCGTCGTCGTCGTCGGGTGCGTTGTCGACCACGACCACCTCGACGTACGGGTAGTCGGTGCGCAGCAGCGAGTCGAGGCAGCGGCGCAGCAGGTGCGGGCGGTTGCGGGTGCAGACCACCACGGTGACGGTCGGCGGGTCCGCGGGCACCCGCGGCGGCCCGGTCCGGCGGGGACGCGCCGCGGGTGTCGCGGTGGACAGGGAGGGAACGCGCAGTTCCCGGTGAGCGGCTTCGACCAGCGCCCGGCGCAGCGTGGCGGGATCGCCTGCCGTGCCGGTGGCTTCGACCAACCCGAGCGGGTGTCCGTGCAGTCGCACCAACGCCAACACGCGGCCGTCCGGGTCGACGGGGCCGAGACCGCCGGGCGCGTGCAGCCGCCCCGGCTCGTCCAGGTCCAGCTCGACCACCTGGACGGGGGTGTAGAGCGATTCGCGGGCGGCAGGGCGCGGGCAGGCTGCCGGGGTGCGCCGGTCGTAGCCATTCATCATCGCTCCCCCACAGCAACGGGCGCCGCGGACCTTGCACCGGGACGCTCGGCGATCAGCGTCCGCAGCACCCGCCGACCGTCGGAGACGGCGTGGAGGTGCGAGCGACCGCTGCGGCGGGGAAGTTCGAGGCTCGGGACCTCTGCGATGCGCAGACCCGAGCGGAGGGCGTGCGCGATCATCTCGGCCTCGATCTCGAAGCCGGACGAGCGCAACCGGAGTTCGTCGAGGAAGTTGCGGTTGAACGCGCAGTAGCCGTAGCAGAGGTCGGTCAGCACCGTGTGGTACAGCCGGTTGACCACGGCGATCAGGGCGCGGTTCCCGAGCGCGCGGATGCGGGTGAGGTCGAGCGATCCGCCGCCGGCGATGCAGCGCGAGCCCTTGACGAAGTCGTACCCGTTGTCGAGGAAGTGCAGGTAGTGCGGGATCTCGCCGGGCCACATCGAGCCGTCGGCGTCCATCATGACGATGTACTCGCCGGTGGCGGCGGCGAAGCCGGTGCGCAGGGCGTTCCCCTTGCCCGGGGCGGTCTGCTGGACGTTGCGCACGGTCGGCAGGCAGTGCCGCGCCATGGCGAGGGTGGCGTCGCTGGAGGAGCCGTCGACCAGGATGACCTCGTCCACGCAACGGGGGATCTGCTCGAACACCCAGGGGATGTTGCGGGCCTCGTTGTGGGCCGGCACGACCAGGCTGACGGTGTGCCGGGTGGCGAAGTCCTCGGCCCGGCGCAGGGGCTGCGGTGCGCCGTCCGGCCGGTCGGTGGCACGGCGCATGGGCCGGCCGTTGCGGATCGGGTGCGGCTGGTACGGGTCGGAAGACGCAGTGCTGCTCATCGCGGGCGGGCCTCTCGGGAGGCGGCGCAGGGCACAGGGGTGCCCGCAGGGTGATGTGATGGAGACGGATCAACGACGCTCGGGCTGCGCCCCCCGCGGCCTCGGTGAGCCCCCCGGGCCCGCCCCTCTAATGCGTCGGTCGTCTCGGGCGCACGCGGCGCCGACGGTGACGGCCGGTACCTGGCATCCCGCCGTTGCGGTACCGGTTGGAGCCATCATCCTCACGGCGGTCACGCCGAGTCAAGGGCTTTTGTCCGTTTTCTCCGATTTTCGGGGCGCAGCCGGACGGCCCGTCACTCGGCGAGGTCGATCGCCTCCGGCAGGTTGGCCTCGGCGATCCGGCGGGCGATCTCGCCGGGGCGCACCGGTCGGCCGAAGTGCCAGCCCTGCGCCCAGTCGCAGCCCATCAGCCGCAGCCGCTCGGCGTCGGCCCGGTTCTCCACGCCCTCGGCGGTCACGGTGAGCCCCAGGGTGTGCGCGAGCGAGACCAGACCGCTGACGATCCGCCATCCCAGGTGGGTGTCCTTGGCCGGGTCGTGCAGGTCGCCGACGAAGGAGCCGGCGATCTTCAGCCCGGAGACCGGCAGGTCGCGCAGGTAGGCGAGGTTCGACCAGCCGGTGCCGAAGTCGTCCACGGCGAGCGAGACGCCGAGGTCGACCAGGCCGTGCAGCGACTTCAGCGCCTCGTCCTCGGGCCCGACCACGGTGGACTCGGTGATCTCCAGCTGCAGCTTCCCCGGCTGCAGACCGCTCGTGCGCAGGATACGGTCGAGGTCGGCGACCAATCCGGCGTTGCGGGCCTGACGGACCGCCAGGTTGACGTTGAGCTGGGGGGCCCGGTCGCCGAACCGCCGGACCCAGTCGGCGGCCTGGCCGCAGGCCTGCTCCAGCACCCACCGGCCGAGCGGCATGATCAGCCCGGTCTCCTCGGCGGTGCCGACGAACTCCTCCGGTCCGAGCACCCCGAGCTGCGGGTGGCGCCAGCGCACCAGCGCCTCCACTGCGGCCAGCGAGCCGTCGGCGAGGTTGACCAGCGGCTGGTAGTCGATGAAGAACTCCCCGCGGTCCAGTGCGGAGGGCATGCGCACGGAGACGGCGTACCGGCTGACCGCGCGGGCGTTCTCCTTCGGGTCGAAGAGCGTCCAGCGCCCGCGGCCGGCCTCCTTGGCCCGATACAGCGTCAGGTCGGCGGCCCGGACGGCGGCGCCCGGGGTGGTGGTGGCGACCCTGCGCTCCAGCACGCCGACGCTGGCGCCGACCGCGAGCTTGTGGTCGCCGACGATGACCGGCTTGGCGAGGGCCGCGAGCACCGTCTTGGCGGCCGCCACGGCCTCCTGCTCGCCCCGGCAGTTCTCCAGCAGCACCACGAACTCGTCGCCGCCGAGCCGGGCCACCAGGTGCCCCAGCGGAGTGAGCGCGGCGTCCAGCCGGCTGGCCACGGCGGTGAGCAGCTGGTCGCCCATGTCGTGGCCGAGACTGTCGTTCACCACCTTGAACCCGTCGAGGTCCACGTAGCAGAGGCCGAACCTGGCGCCCGGCTCCGGGTCCTCGAAGAGCCGCTCCAGCCGCTCGAAGAACGCCGCCCGGTTGGGCAGCCCGGTGAGCGGGTCGTGGGTGGCCTGGTGGCGCAGCCGCTCCTGCAGGCGGTAGCGGTCGGTGATGTCCTCCAGCATCGCGACCTGGTACTTCGGCACGCCGTCCGCGTCGCGGATCAGCGAGACGGTCAGGTGCGTCCAGACCACCTCGCCGTCGTGCCGGTAGTACGGCTTGTCGACCTGGAAGTACTCCCGCTTGCCACTGATCAGGTCGCCGTACGCCTCCCAGACGCCCGGGGTGTCCTCGGGGTGGACGAGGTCGCCGACCCTGCGGCCGGCCATGTCCTCCGCGCCGACGCCGAAGATGTCGCCGATGGCCTTGTTGACCGCCAGGATGTTGCCCTCGACGTCACCGATGCCGATGCCGATCGCCGCGCTCTCGAACAGCGCGCGGAAGCGGGCCTCCGACTCGCGCAGCGCCCGCTCCACACCGTGCCGGGCGGTGTCGGCGGCCAGCCGGATCGACTCCTGCTCGCGCAGCGTGCGCTCGCGCAGCGCGGCCGCCCAGCCCGCGGCGAAGGCGCCGGAGAGCATCGGGCCGCAGCCGTTGGCGGCCGGCAGCCGGTGCAGGATCTCGACCGCCCTGGCCAGCACCTCGGGGTCCGTGAAGTGCGCGTCGACCAGCAGCGCGCCGGCCTGCCGGGCCGGGCCGGGGTCGAAGGGCCGGGAGCCGACGGCCCGGTCGAAGAGGCCGGCGGTGCGTTCGACGAGGCTGTCCAGCACCCGCGGGTGGACGGCGCCGCCGTGGCCTCCGCCGAGGAGCCGGGTCCACTCGTCGCGCAGGCCCTCGATGCTGCCGGATCCCGCCGGCAGCCCGTCGTTCACGGCAGTCGTCCGACGCCGGCCAGACCCGTCATCCGTTCGGGATGCGGGCCGACCGTCCCCGGTGCGTCGGGGTGCCACTCCGGCAGGTAGACCACGCCGGGCTCGACCGGCTCGAAGCCGTCGAAGAAGGCCGCGATGGAGTCCCGGCTGCGCATGGTCAGCGGGGTGGGGGTGCGCTTGTAGAGGTCCTGGTGCGACCCGGCCTGGTCGGGACGGCCCTCCAGGCCGGCGTGCGAGAGCACCAGGGCGCTTCCGGGCGGCAGCGCGTCGCGCAGGGCGGCGACCAGCTTGTGCGGGTCGTCGGAGTCGGGCACGAAGTGCAGGACGGCGACGAGCAGCAGGGCGACCGGCTCGCCCGCCGACAGCAGGTCGGCCACCTCGGGCCGGTCCAGCAGGTCGTCGGTGTTCCGCAGGTCGGCCTGGACGACGCTGCACGCCGCGTCGCCCTCCAGCAGCAGGCGGCTGTGCGCCACCGCGACCGGGTCGTTGTCGACGTACACCACGCGGGCGTCGGGTGCGACGGCCCGGGCGGCCTCGTGGACTGGGCCGAACGTGGGAATGCCGGAGCCGATGTCGAGGAACCGGGTGATGCCGGACTCGGCGAGGTACTGCACCGCACGGCGCAGGAAGGCCCGGTTGGCGCGCATGATCTGCGGGAGCTCCGGCCAGAGTTCGACCGCCTTGCGCGCCATCTGCCGGTCCGCCTCGAAGTTGTGCGAGCCGCCCAGGTAGTAGTCGTACATGCGGGCCGCGTTGGGCCTCTCGAGATCCGTTCCGGCGGGCACCCAGTTCGGTTGCCGCATGACGGCACCCCCTCCGGCTCAGGCATGAGACAACAACTCGACATGATTTTCCTATGATCTGATCTTCACTGCAAGCGGAACAGGAGTTCCCGGCTCCAGCGGTGGGCGCCCCGGATTCCTTACGCCGCGCGGTTCCTGACACGTTCGGCGGACAATGGTCGTGATGGCCGGACGCATCGAGGACTACGCCCTCATCGGTGACCTCCAGACCGCCGCCCTGGTGGGCCGGGACGGTTCGGTGGACTGGCTCTGCCTGCCGCGCTTCGACTCCCCCAGCTGCTTCGCCGGCCTGCTCGGCGACCGACAGCACGGCGCCTGGCGGCTCGCCCCTGCCGCCGTCGGCGGGTCCGTCGCCGGCGAGTGCACCCGCCGGCAGTACCTCGGCGACAGCCTCGTCCTGGAGTCGATCTGGGCCACCCCGGACGGCACCGTGCGGGTCGTCGACTTCATGCCGCACCGCGAACGCGTCCCCCAGCTCGTCCGGATCGTCGAAGGCGTCAACGGCACCGTCCCGATGCGCGGCGAACTGCGGCTGCGCTTCAACTACGGCCGCGTCCACCCCTGGGTGCGCCGCACCGAGCACCACCGGGTCGCCGTCGCCGGCCCCGACTCCGCCTGGCTCCGGGTGCCGCCCGGCGTGCACACCTACGGCCAGGACGGCTGCACCACCTCCGAGTTCACCGTCCGGGCGGGCGACCGGGTGCCCTTCGTGCTCACCTGGCAGCCCTCCCACCTGCACTCCACCCCGCGCTCCGACCCGGTGCAGTCGCTGGCCGGCACCCTCGACGGCTGGGAACACTGGGCGGCCGGCTGCCGCTACCGCGGCGAATGGCACCGAGCCGTCCTCCGTTCGCTGATCACCCTCAAGGCGCTCGCCTACGAGCCGACCGGCGGCATCGTCGCCGCCCCCACCGCCTCGCTGCCCGAGGACATCGGCGGCATCCGCAACTGGGACTACCGCTACTGCTGGCTGCGCGACTCCAGCATGACCCTCTCCGCGCTGCTGCGCGGCGGCTTCCGCGAGGAGGCGTCCGCCTGGCGCAAGTGGCTGCTGCGTGCCATCGCCGGCGACCCCGGCGACCTGCAGGCCGTCTACGGCGTCGCCGGCGAGCGGGGGCTGCCCGAGATCGAGGCCGACTGGCTGCCCGGGTACGACGGCTCGGTGCCGGTGCGGTTCGGCAACGTCGCCGTCCGCCAGCTCCAACTGGACGTCTACGGCGAGGTGGTGGACACCATGCACCTCGCCCTGCAGGCCGGCATTCCGATGGAGCGGCAGGTCTGGAGCCTGCTGCGGACACTGATGGCCTTCCTGGAGAAGCACTGGGCCGAACCCGACGAGGGCC
This sequence comes from Kitasatospora sp. NPDC051914, assembly GCF_040680995.1. Lineage (NCBI taxonomy): Bacteria > Bacillati > Actinomycetota > Actinomycetes > Kitasatosporales > Streptomycetaceae > Kitasatospora > Kitasatospora sp. NPDC051914. The sequence continues at coordinate 104,588 of NZ_JBFAXX010000006.1, read as the reverse complement.
TGTGGGAGGTGCGCGGCGCCCGGCGGCACTTCGTGCACTCCAAGGTGATGGCCTGGGTCGCCGCGGACCGCGCCCTGAAGATGGCCGAACTCACCGGCCTGCCCGCCCCGGTGGACCGCTGGCGGGAGATGCGCGACGCCGTGCACGCCGATGTGTGCGAGAACGGCGTCGACCGCCGCCGCGGCCTGTTCGTCCAGGACTACGGGAGCAGCGAGTTGGACGCCGCCTCGCTCTTCGTGGTGAAGAGCGGCTTCCTGTCGCCGGACGACCCGCGGGTGACCCGCACCGTGGAGGCCGTCCGCACCGAGCTGGACCACGGCGGACTGATCCGCCGCTACTCCACCTCCTCCGGCACCGACGGCCTGCCCGGCTCCGAAGGGGCCTTCCTCGCCTGCTCGTTCTGGCTGGCGGACGCTCTGGGCGCGATCGGCCGCGCCGCCGAGGCGCGCGAGCTGTTCGTCCGGCTGGTCTCGCTCGGCAACGACGTCGGACTGCTCGCCGAGGAGTGGGACCCGCTGGAGGGGCGCCAACTTGGCAACATGCCACAGGCGTTCAGCCATGTGGCACTGGTCAACTCGGCCTTCGAGCTGTCCGCCGCGGCAGCTTGAGCAGGCGGCAGGTCAGGGGCACTGGGGCACCACCCATGCAGAAGGGCGGCCGATCAGTTCGCGGTGCGGATCAGAGCGCGGTGCAGGTCAGCGTCGGGACGGCGTTGCTGCCGCCCGTGTTGCTCGCACCGAAGCCGAAGCCGGTGGAGCCGCCGGCCCCGAGGGCGCCGTTGTAGCCCGCGTTGGTGACGGTCACCGCCTGGCCGGTCTGGGTGTAGCTGCCGTTCCAGAGGTTGGAGATCTTCTGCTGGCCGCCGAAGGTCCAGGTGACCTTCCAGCCGTTGATCGCCGTGGTGCCGCTGTTGGTGACGGTGACGTCGGCGTTGAAGCCGGCGCCCCAGTCGCTGCTCACCTTGTAGGTGGCGGTGCAGCCGGAGCCGGTGCTGCCGCCGGAGGTGGTCACGGACAGGGCCGAGGAGGCCGCCGAGACGTTGCCGGCCGCGTCCTTCGCCTTGACCGTATAGCTGTACGCCGTGGAGGCGGTCAGACCGGTGTCGGTGAACGAGGCGGTCGCGGTCGAGCCGACCAGGGTGGTGCCGCGGTACACGTCGTACCCGGTGACACCGACGTTGTCGGTCGAGGCCGTCCAGGACAGCGAAACGCTGCTGGAGGTCTTCGTCGGCGAGGTCAGACCGGACGGGACGGTCGGGGCCTGGGTGTCGGTGGTGGTGCCGCCGACGGGCGGGTAGGCGTTCGCGAGCAGCTGCTGGAACTGCGCGGAGAACCAGGCGCCGGCGAGCGGCGAGTTCGGCAGGGCGCCGGACATGCTGTTGCCGTTGCGACCGTTACCCGTGTAGGTCGGGTCGCACATCCGGTCGAAGCCCTTGCCCTCGTCGTTCTGGATCACCTGGCTGGCGCCGTCCGACTCGCCCGGGGGCTTGGCCCACACGTAGGCGTCGATGCCCGTCGCGGGCGCGGTGGTCGGGCGCTCGCCGAGGCCGGCACCGCTCTGGTTGCACCAGTTGCCGGCGTGGATGCGGCGGTCGACCCGGCCGCCGTCGACGTAGGCGTCCACGGAGGTCAGCGGGCCCGGACCGGCCGGACGGGCGGTGCCGCCCCAGCCGTTGCGGGAGGTGTCGATCAGCATGCCGATGTTGCTGTTGAAGCCCTCGCCGGCCAGCTTGGTGCGCAGCGCCTGGGCGAAGGTCAGCTCGTCGACGTAGTAGTTCCAGTCGACCCACTTCGACTGGCGCACGGTGGTGCCGTTCACCGAGTCGGTGACCTTGAAGTTCGGCTCGGTCAGCGCGCTGTAGTTGGCGGTGTTGACGATGAAGCCGGCCACGTCGTTGACGGTGGCGCCGCCGGTGGTGGCAGCCTTCTTGAACTCGGTCGCGGCGGGGCCCATGTTGGAGTCCCAGCCGAGCCAGCCGTGGTGCGCGGCGTCGATGTAGTTGTAGACGTTCGGGATCGCACCGAGCGTGTGCAGGGCGTACCCGACACCGGCCTCGTAGTTGCCGTTCGCCTTCATGGTGGCGCACGCCTCGGTCGAACCGGCGGTGCCGCCCGCGTTGGTGACCAGGTTCGGCAGCGAGTCCGGCTCGATGACGTTGACGATGCGAATCCTGAATTACTGTGGGAGCGCTCCCCCTTGAGGCCGAGCCGCGGGCGCCCGCGGCATTCCGGCGGACACCGCCCGCCGCCCGGCCGCCTCTCGTAGCGTGGAGGGGCGGGGCCCGCCGGGGCCCGGACGGAGGGAGCGGGCGTGCCGGAGGTCTTCGACCGCAGCGGGACGGGCAGCATCAAATGGGCCCGCGCCGGGCAGGGCAGGATCGCCCTGGGCCTGGCCGACATGGACCTGCCCGGGCCCGCCGCGATCGGCGCCGCGCTGGCCGCCCGCGCCCGGCACCCCGCGTACGGCTACACGGCGGCCGACCCGGGCGCGCCGCAGCTGGTCGCCGACTGGTACCGCCGCCGGCACGGCACCGCGATCGACCCGGACTGGGTGCTCTGCCTGCCCTGCGGCCCGCGCACCGCGATGCGGCTGCTGCTCGACGCCGCCGCGCCGCGGATCCGCGGCCGGACGGCGGCCGCCACCGCACCGGAGTGGGGCGGCTTCGCCGGGCTGTGCGCCTCGGCCGGGCTGCCGTTCGAGGCCGTCCCGCCCGGGCACGCCGACGACTCCTACGGGCTGCCGCTGGACGGCTTCGCCGCGCTGCGCCCCGGCGTGCTGCTGGTGAGCAGCCCGCACAACCCGACCGGGCGGCTGCGGACGGCCGAGGAGATCCGCGGGCTGGCCGCACTCGCCGCCGCCGAGGGCGGCCTGCTGGTCTCCGACGAGGTGCACGGCGACCTCGTCCACCCCGACCACGGCCTGCGCCACCCCGTCGCAGTCGCCGTCGCCGACCCGGACGCCGCCGGGCACACCGTGACCGTCGGCTCGGTCGGCAAGACCTTCAACACCTCGGGCATCCCCAGCTGCTGGCTGCTCGTCCCGGACGCCGGGCTGCGCGCGCGGCTGTCCGAACAGGCCGCCGCCTTCGGGGTGTGGGCCGGCGGGCTGCTGGAGCAGACCGTCCAGCGGGCCGCGCTCACCGACGGCGGGCCGTGGCTGGACGGCCTGCTGCAGCACCTCGTCGAAGCCCGCGATCTCGCCCTCGACGCACTCGGCCCGGCCGTGCTCGTCCGCCCCCGGGCCTCCTACGTGATGTGGCTCGACGGGGCCGCACTCGGCCTGCCGTCCGAACGGGCGAGGGAGGCTGCGATGACGGAGCGTGACGTGGAGCTGGCGGACGGCGCCGACTTCGGCGCACCCCGACCCGGCCTGCTGCGGCTGAACTACGCCCTTCCGCTTCCGGTGCTGGAAATCGCACTGAGTCGGTTGGCATGCCGCTGACCGGCCCTGACCTGCGTGGGGCGGCGGCGATGTTTGCCACGTAGCAGACTGAGCAGGAACAACCGGGCCGCAGCCGCGTACCGAGGGATGGTGAGTCCGGTGATACCCGTCAGCCCGCAGCGCACCACCGACAACCAGAGTCAGGCACTGAGCGTGACGCCCCTGACCGAGGCGTCCGCCGAGACCCATCTGGCCGGCATATGTTTCAAGATCGGGCCGCCCGCCCTCGTCGGGGTGGAGGCGGAGTGGTTCGTCCACGACAGCCGATGTCCCGACGAACCGGTCGCCCCCGAGCGCACCTCGGCCGCCCTCGCGGCCCTCCCGCAGGACCCCGACGGCCCGCGATTCCCCGCAGGCTCCCGCTTCACCCGCGAACCCGGCGGCCAGGTCGAGCTCAGCTCCCGGCCCGCCGACTCCCCCGCCGCCTGCGCAGCCGACCTGCTGCGCGACCAGGCCGCGCTGCGGACCGCACTGGCCGCCGAGGGCCTGCGCCTCACCGGCAGCGGCACCGACCCGCTGGCCAGGACCCGCCGGATGCAGGCCGAACACCCCCGCTACCGGGCGATGCAGACCTTCTTCGACCGGGCCGGGCCCTGGGGCGAGATCATGATGACCGGCACCGCCTCCGTCCAGGTCTGCGTGGACGCCGGCACCGAGTCCGCCGTGGCCGGGCGCTGGCGGCTGGTCCACCGGCTCGGCCCCGTACTGGTCGCCGCCTTCGCCAACTCCCCCCTGCTGGACGGCCGTCCGACCGGTTTCCGGTCCAGCCGGCAGGTGGTGTGGTCCCGGATGGACCCCACCCGCACCCTCGCCCCGCCGCCCGACGGCGACCCCCGCGAGGCCTGGGCCCGGTACGTGCTGGACGCCCGGGTACTGTGCATCCGCCGCCCGGAGGGGCGGCCCTGGACGGCCCCGCCCGGTCTGACCTTCCGGCACTGGCTGCGCGGCGCCGGCGAACGGCCCGCCACCCTCGCCGACCTCGAGTACCACCGCACCACGCTCTTCCCGCCCGTCCGGCCGCGCGGCCACCTGGAACTGCGGATGATCGACGCCCAGCCCGGCGACGGCTGGCTCGTCCCGCTCGTCCTGGTCACCGCGCTGCTGGACGACCGGGCCGCCGCGGACGCCGCACTGGCCGCCCTGGAACCGCTGGACCACGACGGCGCCCTCCCGCCGCCGCGCTGCAGCCTCTGGCGGCGCGCGGCCACCCTCGCCACCGCCGACCCGGAACTGCGCCGGGCGGCGCTCGCCTGCTTCGCCGCCGCCGACCGGGCGCTCGCCCGCCGGCCGGAGGCCGCCGAGCTGCGCCGCGCCCTGAACGAGTACGCCGACCGCTACCCCGCCCGGGGCCGCTGCCCGGCCGACGACCAGCTGGAGGCCGTCCGGGCCGGCCGCCGCCCCGCCGTGGAGGAGGACGCACCGTGCTGAACGCCGACCGCACCGACCCCGCGGTCCTTCGCGAGGCGATCGCCGCCGAGCTGCAGACCGCCCGCGACCGCACCGCCGCACTCACCGACTGCGTCGACGACCGCGACCTCACCGCGCAGCACTCGCCGCTGATGTCGCCGCTGGTCTGGGACCTCGCGCACGTCGGCAACCAGGAGGAGCTGTGGCTGCTGCGCAACGTCGGCGGCCACGACCCGATGCACCCCGAGATCGACCCGCTCTACGACGCCTTCGAGCACTCCCGTGCCGAGCGGCCCGGCCTGCCGCTGCTGCCGCCGGACGAGGCCCGCCGCTACGCGCACGAGGTCCGCGGCCGGGTGTTCGACCTGCTGGAGGCCAGCCCGCTGGAGGGCGCGCCGCTGCTGGACGCGGGCTTCGCCTTCGGGATGATCGCCCAGCACGAGCAGCAGCACGACGAGACCATGCTGATCACGCACCAGCTGCGGCAGGGCGCGGCGGTGCTCGCCGCCCCTCCCCCGCCGGCCGCCGCCGACCGGCTGCCCGCCGAAGTCCTCGTCCCCGCCGGCCCGTTCATCATGGGCACGGACACCGAGCCGTGGGCGCTGGACAACGAGCGGCCCGCCCACCAGGTCGACCTGCCGGCCTTCCGGCTGGACACCGCGCCGGTCACCAACGCCGCCTACCAGGAGTTCATCGCCGACGGCGGCTACCTGGACCCGCGCTGGTGGACGGCCGAGGGCTGGACGCACCGGATGCAGGCCGGGCTGAGCGCGCCGCTGTTCTGGAGCCGGGACGGCGGGCAGTGGCTGCGCCGCCGCTTCGGCACCGTCGAGCCGGTGCCGCCGGACGAGCCGGTGCTGCACGTCAGCTGGTACGAGGCCGACGCCTACGCCCGCTGGGCCGGGCGGCGGCTGCCGACCGAGGCCGAGTGGGAGAAGGCCGCCCGGTACGACCCGGCCACCGAACGCTCCCGCCGCTACCCGTGGGGCGACCAGGAGCCCTCCGCCGAGCACGCCAACCTCGGCCAGCGGCACCTGCAGCCCGCCCCCGCGGGCAGCTACCCGGCCGGGGCCGCGCCCTGCGGCGCCCGGCAGCTGATCGGCGACGTGTGGGAGTGGACGGCGAGCGACTTCCTGCCGTACCCGGGCTTCACCGCGTGGCCGTACAAGGAGTACTCGGAGGTGTTCTTCGGCCCGGAGTACAAGGTGCTGCGCGGCGGCTCGTTCGCGGTGGCGCCGGTGGCCTGCCGCGGCACCTTCCGCAACTGGGACTACCCGGTGCGGCGGCAGATCTTCTCCGGCTTCCGCACCGCCCGTGACGCGGAGGACGCCTGATGTGCCGACACCTCGCCTACCTGGGCGGCGAACTCCCGCTGGGCGCCCTGCTGTTCGACCCGCCGTACGGGCTGGTCCGGCAGTCCTGGGCGCCCCGGCGGCAGCGGTACGGCACGGTGAACGCCGACGGCTTCGGCATCGGCTGGTACGCCGGCGGCGACGAGCGGCCCGCCCGCTACCGGCGGGCCGGCCCGATCTGGGCGGACGAGAACCTCGCCGACCTGGCCCGGGTGGTGCGCACCCGGGCGCTGCTGGCCGCCGTCCGCTCGGCCACCGCGGGGTGCGCGCCGGGCGAGGCGGCCGCCGCGCCGTTCGCCTCCGGGCGGCTGCTGTTCAGCCACAACGGCGCGCTGCCCGGCTGGCCGGAGCGATACGGGCCGCTCGCCGCGACCCTGCCGCCGGCGGACCTGATGGCACTGGAGGCGCGCAGCGACTCGGCCCTGCTGTTCGCGCTGCTGCTGGCCCGGCTGCGGACGGGCGCCGAGCTCGGCGAGGCCGTCGCGGACACCGTCCGGGAGGCCGCCAAGTACGGCGACGGCCGGCTCAACCTGCTCGTCACCGACGGTACTTCGATCGCCGCGACGGCCTGGGGCGACACCCTCTTCCACCGCTCGGGGCCGGGCACGGTGGTCGCCTCCGAGCCGTACGACGACGTACCCGGCTGGGTCGAGGTCCCCGACCGGACGCTGCTGCTGGCCGGGCCGGCGGGTGTGACCCTGCACCCGGTCGACCGGCCCTGGTCCGACATCGGCGGCCCCGCACCCGAGAACGACGAGCCCGCATCCGAGAACGACCGACCCGCACGAGGTATCAGCCGCCCGACGCGGAAGAGCGACGGCCCGACGCGAGAGGACGACTCGCCGTGAGCACCTTCGACCTGACCCGCCTGCTGCCCGCCGACCACTTCAGCCACGCGCTACGGCACGACGTGCAGCGGGGCCTGACCGCGAGTCCCAAGTGGCTGCCGCCGAAGTGGTTCTACGACGCGCGGGGCAGCGAGCTGTTCGAGGAGATCACCCGGCTGCCCGAGTACTACCCGACCCGGGCCGAGCGGGAGATCCTCACCGAACGGGCCCCCGAGATCGCCGCGCTGACCCGGGCCCGCACCCTGGTGGAGCTGGGCTCCGGCTCGTCCGAGAAGACCCGGCTGCTGCTGGACGCGCTGATCGGGCTCGGCGGCCTGGAGGCGTACGTGCCGGTGGACGTCAGCGAGAGCGCGCTGGAGGCGGCGGGCGCGGCGCTGGCCGTCGACTACCCGGGCACCGACGTGCACGCGGTGCTCTCCGACTTCACCCAGGGGCTGGGCCTGCCGCCCGGCGGCGGGCCCCGGCTGGTGGCCTTCCTCGGCGGCACGCTCGGCAACTTCGTGCCCGCCGAGCGGGCCGGCTTCCTGCGCACGCTGCGGGCCGCACTGGAGCCGGGCGACGCGCTGCTGCTGGGCACCGACCTGGTGAAGGACCCGGCGGTGCTGGTCGCCGCGTACGACGACTCCGCCGGGGTGACCGCCGAGTTCAACAAGAACGTGCTGAACGTCCTCGACCGGGAGCTGGACGCCGACTTCGACCCGGACGCCTTCGAGCACGTGGCGCTCTGGGACACCGAGCAGGAGTGGATCGAGATGCGGCTGCGCTCGGTGCGCGACCAGACGGTGAAGATCCCGGTGCTCGACCTGCCGGTGCACTTCGACGCCGGTGAGGAGCTCCGCACCGAGGTCTCCGCGAAGTTCCGCCGCGAGCGGGTGGCGGACGAGCTGTCGGCGGCCGGGATGCGGCTGACGCACTGGTGGACGGACGCCGCGGGACGGTTCGGGCTGTCGCTCTCGGAGCCCGTCTGAATCATCATACAATTCATCTCTTGAACGTTTGGCCGGCTCGGTTTGTCCCATTGTCCGCATAATGCGTACATGTGATGAACAGGCCGAGGGTACGATCCTGACGCCTCCCTCAATGTCGAGTACACAGGAGTCAGAGATCGTGAGCGTCACCCAACAGCCCGTAGCGGCTCGCGGCCAGGCCCCCGACCGGCTGGGGTTCGTCGTCTTCATCGCGGCCGCGGCCGCGCTCGGCGGTTTCCTGTTCGGCTACGACAGCTCGGTGATCAACGGCGCCGTCTCCGGCATCCAGGGCAGGTTCGGGATCGGGGACGGCGTCACCGGGCTCATCGTGTCCTCCGCCCTGCTCGGCTCCGCCCTGGGGGCGGCCCTGGCCGGCCGGTTCGCCGACCGCTACGGCCGCATCCGGGTGATGAAGGCCGCGGCCGTGCTCTTCGCGATCAGCGCCGTCGGCTCCATGCTGCCGTTCTCCGCCTGGGACCTCGCCGCCTGGCGCGTCCTCGGCGGCGCCGCCATCGGCATCGCCTCGGTGATCGCCCCGACCTACATCGCCGAGGTCGCGCCGACCGAGTACCGCGGCCGGCTCGCCTCCTTCCAGCAGGCCGCCATCGTGCTCGGCATCGCCGTGTCGCAGCTGGTGAACTGGGTGCTCGCCGAGGCCGCCGACGGCGACACCCGCGGCAGCCTGCTCGGTCTGGAGGCCTGGCAGTGGATGCTCGGCATCTGCGTGCTGCCCGCCGTGCTCTACTTCGTGATGTCCGCTGCGATCCCCGAGTCCCCGCGCTACCTGATCTCCGCCGGCCGGCTGGACGAGGCGCGCACCGTGCTGCGCCAGGTCGAGGGCGACGGGACGGACACCGACGCCCGGATCGCCGAGATCCGCGGGCTGATCGCCGCCGACCACCGGCCGCGCTTCCGCGACCTGCTCGGCGGCCGCCTCGGCCTGCTGCCGATCGTCTGGGTCGGCATCGGGCTCTCGGTGTTCCAGCAGCTCGTCGGCATCAACGTGATCTTCTACTACTCGTCGATCCTCTGGCAGTCGGTCGGCATCGACCAGAGCGACTCGCTGCTGATCAGCTTCGTCGGCTCGGTGATCAACATCGCCGGTACCGCGATCGCCGTCCTCCTCGTCGACCGGATCGGCCGCAAGCCGCTCGCGCTGATCGGCTCGGCCGGCATGGCGCTCTCGCTCGGCGCGGCGGCCTGGGCGTTCTCCTCGGCCACCGGCACCGGCGACGACGTCACCCTGCCCGACCTGCAGGGCACGGTGGCACTCGTCGCGGCCAACCTCTTCGTGCTGTTCTTCGCGCTCTCCTGGGGCGTGGTGGTCTGGGTGATGCTCGGCGAGATGTTCCCCAACCGCATCCGCGCCGCCGCACTGTCGGTCGCCGCCTCCGCCCAGTGGGTCGCGAACTGGGCGATCACCGTCAGCTTCCCGGCGATGTCCCGGTGGAACCTCTCCGCCACCTACGCGGTCTACGCCGCCTTCGCGCTCGGCTCGATGCTCTTCGTGGCCCGCTTCATGAAGGAGACCAAGGGCGTCCGCCTGGAGGACATGGGCTGACCGCCGCCGGGGAGCGGTGAGCCGCAGGGGCCCCTGAGGGCTTGCGTAATTCGGTGGTGGGGTGGGTGAGGGGTCGTCACAATGCGCGGGTGGATCAGAGCGTGCGGCGCAGTGTGACGGCAGTGGTGACCTTCGGCGGGGAGCGGTTGGGGGAGGTCGGGCCGTTTCCGGTGGACCATCCGCGATGGCAGGAGGTCGGGCCGGTCGCGCGGGGGCTGGAGCAGCGGCTGGGGGTGCCGGTGCTGGTGCTGCGGCTGGTGTCCGTCGAGGGCGGGGAGGCCGGGCGGGGCGGGCACGTGGTGTACCACGCGGAGGCGCTGCGCCGCCCGGAGGCCGTACTGGAGGAGGGGAGCGTCCGGCTGGACGAGGACCCGCTGCGGGCCGCCTGGGCCACCGCGGACGGTCTGCGGGCGGCTTTGGCCTGGGCCGAGGAGGCGCTCCGCGGCTGCGGCCGCCCGGCGACCGGCCCGGCCGAGCAGGTGAAGACCTGGAACCTGTCGGGCCTGGTCCGCATCCCCACCGCGGACGGGCCGGCCTGGCTGAAGACCACGCCACCGTTCGGCACCGACGAGCACCGGCCGATCGCCCTGGTCGCCTCGGTGGACCCGGCCCTGGTGCCGGGGGTGATCGCCGCGGCGCCCGGCCGCCTGCTGCTGGAGCACGTACCGGGCGTGGACTGCTGGGGACTGCCCGAGGACGCCATGCTGGACGCGGTCGGGCGCACGGTCGCCGTACAGGCCGGGCTGGCCGCGGCACTGGCCGCCGACCCTGCGTCGCACGGGCTGCGCGACCGCTCGCCGCGGCGGGTGCTGGCGCAGGCCCGGGAGCTGCTCCCCCGGCTGGACGACCTGTCGGCGGAGGAGCACGGGCGGGCCCGGGCGCTGCTGGACGGCCTGCCCGCGGCGATCGACGAGCTGGACGCCTGCGGGCTGCCGCTCACCCTGGTGCACGGCGACTTCCACCCGGGCAACTACCGCTCGGACGGCTGCGCCACCGTGCTGGTCGACTTCTCGGACGCCTTCTTCGGGCATCCGGCCTTCGACGGGCTGCGGCCGCAGGACTTCCTGGGCGAGCAGCGCTGGGCGGACGTCCGGACGGTGTGGGCCGCCGCCTGGTCGGCGGCGGCCCCCGGTTCGGACCCGCTGCGGGCCCTGGAGCTCGCGGCACCGCTGATGCACCTGGGGTACGCGGTGCGGTACCAGGAGTTCCTGGACGGCATCGAGCGCAGCGAGCGGATCTACCACGAGGGCGATCCGGCCTCCGAGGTGCGGGCCGCGCTGGCGGCGGCCGCGGGCCTCGGGACCGACCGGAGACAGGGAGCGCCGATCGGTCTCAGCGCCCCGGGCCGTTGAACAGCCGACAGACGAAGTCCTCCTGGACGGCCCGCAGTTGTGCGAGCAGCACGCCGGTCAGGGCGGGGGCGGCGGCGAGCACCGAGCGGGCCGGGTGCGGCGGCCGCGGGCCTGGCGGGGTCGTGGCTGCACGGCGATGCCTCCGGATGGGGCGGCGAGGGGACAACCCCCGGGAATCACCGTCCGGCGGCTCCGGCAAACGCCCCCGGCCCGGGTGCGACCCATCGGGGTGCGGCTCAGCCGGCTGCCGCGGGGTGGCGCAGGGCGAGGCCGTCGAGCAGGGCCTCCAGGCCGGTCTCGAAGGCGCCCTCGTCGATGGAGCGGCGGTGTTCGGCGAGCAGGTGGGCCTCGCCGAGGTGCGGGTAGTCGGCGGCATAGACGGCGGCGTCCTCGGGGAAGCCGCCGGCGAAGGAGCCGAGCGCGGAGCCGGTGATGAAGTAGCGCATCAGGGCGCCGATCCGGGTGGCCTGGCCGCGGGGCCAGCCGGCGTCGACGAGGCAGCCGAAGACGGCGTCGGCGAGGCGCAGCGCGTTGGGGCGGCGGCCGGGGCCCTGGGCGAGGACGGGGACGACGTTGGGGTGGGCGGCGAGGGCGGCGCGGTAGGAGCGGGCCCAGTCGCGGAGGGCCGCGCGCCAGTCGTCCGGCGCGTCGAACATCGAGAGGTCGACCTCGCCCATCACGCTGTCGACCACGGCGTCGAGGAGGTCGTCCTTGGTGGCGAAGTGGTTGTAGAGGGAGGGCCCGCTGACGGAGAGCTCGGTGGCGAGGCGCCGGGTGGAGAGCGCGTCCAGGCCGTCGGCGTCGACCAGGGCGAGTGCGGCGGCGACGATCCGCTCGCGGCTGAGCAGCGGGGTGCGTGGGCGGGCCATGCGGTCGCGGCCTCCGATCGGGTGGGGTGTCGCACATTCTTGCAGGCGGCCCCTTCCGCGGGCGGGGCGGTGGGGGCTACAGTCCCATTAAAACTTGCACTGCTAGTTTATGGAGCATCCGCCGCCATGAATCTCGAGCTGTCCGAGGAGCAGGCCGCCGTCCGCGACCTCGCCGCGGCCTTCACCGACCGCGAGATAGTCCCGCACGCAGCCGCCTGGGACCGCGCCGAGTCCGTCGACCCCGGCATCGTCGGCAAACTCGGCAAGCTCGGACTCCTCGGCCTGACGATCCCCGAGGAGTACGGCGGCAGCGGCGGCGACCACCTGGCGTACTGCCTGGTGCTGGAGGAGCTCGGCCGCGGCGACTCCGCGGTGCGCGGCATCGTCTCCGTCTCACTCGGCCTGGTCGCCAAGTCGGTCGCCGGGTACGGCACCGAGGAGCAGAAGCGGGAGTGGCTGCCCCGGCTCACTTCCGGCGAGGCGCTCGGCTGCTTCGCGCTCACCGAGCCCGGGACCGGCTCCGACGCGGCCAACCTGACCACCCGGGCCGTCCGCGACGGCGGGGACTGGCTGATCAGCGGCAGCAAGATGTTCATCACCAACGGCACCTGGGCCGAGGTCGCCCTGGTGTTCGCCCGCACCGGCGAGCCGGGCCACCGCGGCATCACCGCCTTCCTGGTGGAGACCGGCCTACCCGGCTTCGAGCGGCGCACGATCCACGGCAAGCTCGGGCTGCGCGGCCAGGCCACCGCCGAACTCGTCCTGGACGGCGTCCGGGTGCCCGACAGCGCCCGGCTCGGCGCCGAGGGCGCCGGCTTCAAGATCGCGATGTCCGCCCTGGCCAAGGGCCGGATGTCGGTCGCCGCAGGCTGCGTCGGCATCGCCCGGGCCTGCCTGGAGGCCGCGGTGAAGTACGCCGGCGAGCGCGAGCAGTTCGGCAAGCCGATCGCCTCCCACCAGCTGGTGCAGGAGCTGCTCGCCGACATCGCCGTCGACGTCGAGGCCTCCCGGCTGCTCACCTGGAAGGTCGCCGACCTGATCGAGCGCGGTCTGCCCTTCGCCACCGAGTCCTCCACCGCCAAGCTGTACGCCAGCGAGGCGGCCGTGCGCGCCGCCAACAACGCCCTGCAGGTCTTCGGCGGGTACGGGTTCATCGACGAGTACCCGGTCGGCAAGTACCTGCGCGACGCGCGCGTCATGACCCTCTACGAGGGCACCAGCCAGATCCACAAGCTGCTGATCGGGCGATCCCTGACCGGCATCAACGCGTTCTAGAACCCACCAGAACAGGAGCCCGACGAAGTGCGTCCCGTCTACTTCGCCGCTGCCCGCCGCACCCCGATCGGGCGGCTGCGCGGCGCGCTGTCCACCGTCCGGCCCGACGACCTGTCGGCCGCCGTCCTCTCCGGTCTGCTGGCCGACGTGCCGCAGCTCGACCCCGCCCTCATCGACGACGTCTACTGGGGCGCCGCCAACCAGGCCGGCGAGGACAACCGCAACGCCGCCCGGATGGCCGTGCTGCTCGCCGGGCTGCCCGACAGCATCCCCGGCGCCACCGTCAACCGGCTGTGCGCCTCCGGCATGGAGGCCGTCACCGCCGCCGCCCGGACGATCGGCTCCGGCGAGGCCGAGGTCGTCGTCGCCGGCGGCTGCGAGTCGATGACCCGCGCCCCCTTCGTGCTGCCCCGCCCCGACGAGGCGATGCCGCACCGGATGGAGACCTTCGACACCCGGCTCGGCTGGCGGCTCACCAACCCGCGGATGAAGGAGCTGCACGGCGTCCTCTCCATGGGCGAGACCGCCGAGGAGGTCGCCGCACGCTTCGGCGTCACCCGCGAGCAGCAGGACGCCTTCGCGCTGCGCAGCCACCAGCGGGCCGCCGCCGCCCGCAAGGACGGCCACTTCGACGCCGAGCTGCTGCCCGTCGTCCGGCCCGACGGGGTCACCGTCACCGCCGACGAGTCGATCCGCGAGGACACCACCCTCGAGAAGCTGGCCCGCCTCAAGCCGGTCTTCCGGACCGACGGCACCGTCACCGCCGGCAACGCCTCGCCGATGAACGACGGCGCCGCCGCCCTGCTGCTGGTCTCCGAGGAAGCACTGGGCCGGCTCGGCCTGGAGCCGCTCGGCCGCTACGTAGCGGGCGCCTCGGCCGGCGTCCACCCGGACGTCATGGGCATCGGCCCCGTCCCCGCGACCCGCAAGGTGCTCGCCCGGGCCGGCTGGCAGGTCGGCGACGTCGAGGAGGCCGAGTTCAACGAGGCCTTCGCCGCCCAGGCCCTCGCCTGCGTCAACGAGCTCGGCTTCGACCACGACCTGGTCAACCCGAGCGGCGGAGCCATCGCGCTCGGCCACCCGCTGGGCGGCTCCGGCGCCCGCATCCTCACCACCCTGCTGCACCGGATGCGCCGGACCGGCGCCCGGCGCGGCCTGGCCACCATGTGCGTCGGTGTCGGACAGGGCACCGCCGTACTCGTCGAGAAGAACTGAGGGCAGATCAGATGACGCGATTCGCAGGCAAGGTCGCCGTGGTGACCGGCGCCGCCCAGGGCATCGGCGCGGCCACCGCCGCCCGGCTCGCCGAGGAGGGCGCGGCCGTGGCCGTCGTCGACCTCACCGCCGAGCGGGCGCAGGCCACCGCCGACGCCATCACCGCCAAGGGCGGCACCGCCCGCGCGTACGGCTGCGACGTGGCCGACTACGACGCGGTGGAGGCGGTGTTCGCGCAGATCGTCGAGGACCTGGGCGCGCTGCACATCCTGATCAACAACGCCGGCATCACCCGGGACAACCTGTTCTTCAAGATGGCGAAGAGCGACTGGGACGCCGTCCTCACCGTCAACCTCACCAGCGCCTACAACTGCAGCCACGTGGCGCAGAAGTACATGGTGAAGCAGAAGTACGGCAAGATCGTCTCGCTGAGCTCGCGCTCCGCGCTCGGCAACCGCGGGCAGGCCAACTACGCCGCCGCCAAGGCCGGCATCCAGGGCCTCACCGCCACCCTGGCGATCGAGCTCGGCCCGTTCAACATCAACGTCAACGCGGTCGCCCCCGGCTACATCGCCACCGCGATGACCGCCGCCACCGCCGAGCGGGTCGGCTCCAGCGCCGAGGACCACCAGGCGCTGGCCGCCGAGCGCACCCCGCTGCGCCGGGTCGGGCAGCCGGAGGAGGTCGCCTCGGTGGTGGCCTTCCTGGCCAGCGAGGACGCCTCGTACGTGAGCGGGCAGACGCTGTACATCAACGGCGGCGCCCGCTGACCCCGCCCGCGGGCGGGTGATCCCCGCGCCCCTTGTGAGTGCCTCGTAGGGGCGCGGGGATCTGCGCGGTCCGGGAGTGGTGCTCCTGGCGAATCCTGAAGCGACTACCCGGGTGCCCTTCAGGCCGGGGCGGCCGCCAGTTTGGCCAGGTGGCGTTCGGCGGCGCGCAGTTTGCGGCCGTCCTGGCCGGGCAGGTGGGCGCGCAGTTCGATGATCTCCGGGGCGATCCGGAGCGCCTCCGCCCGGTCGGTGACGGCCCGCCAGCAGGCCTCGGCGTTGGTCGCCGCCCGTTGGGTCTCCGGGTCGTCCGGGCCGGCCGTGTCCAGCAGGGCCAGCGCCACCTGCCGGTAGAGGTCGGCGGCCAGCACCGTACGGCCAGCCAGCCGGGAGACGTGCGCCCGGACCTGACGGACCTGCAGCACCTGGGGTGCGATCGGGCCGTGCGCCGCCACCGCCTCGTCCTCCAGGGCGAGGGCGAGTTCGGCCGCCGAGTCGTGCTCCCCGGCGTCGGCCGCCCGGACGATCCGGCCGACCGCGTCGCGGTAGTCGGCGAGCGGGCCGCCCGCCGGGGCCGCCCCGGCGGGGACGGGCTTGCCCAGCTCCACCCGGGCCGGGGTCTGCGCGGCGGGGGCGGGCTTGCCCAGCTCCACCCGCAGCGCCCCGGGCGGGGCGGTGGTCGGCTCGGGCACCGGCCGCTTGGCGGCCTCCATCATGGCCGCCTCCTCCTCCGGGGTCAGCTCGGGCATCGGCGGGGGCACGGGCGGATCGCCGGGCAGCCGCTTCAGCAGCGACACCGGGCGGGCCGGAC
This sequence comes from Kitasatospora sp. NPDC051914, assembly GCF_040680995.1. Classification (NCBI taxonomy): domain Bacteria; kingdom Bacillati; phylum Actinomycetota; class Actinomycetes; order Kitasatosporales; family Streptomycetaceae; genus Kitasatospora; species Kitasatospora sp. NPDC051914. The sequence continues at coordinate 88,722 of NZ_JBFAXX010000006.1, read as the reverse complement.
GCGGCGGGGTCGGCGGCACACCGGGCTTGAGCAGCGAGACCGGACCGCGCGGCGCCGCCTTCTGCGCCTTGGCCAGCTGCACCCGCGGCGCGGCCGGCACGTACGCCGCCGGGCGGGGCCGAGGCGGCTTGGCCGCCGGCCGCTTCGGCTGCACGGCGGCGGGGCGCGGCGCCTCGCTCAGCCGGGCCTCGGTGGACCGGTCGCCGATCTGCCGCGAGGTGTTGCGGAACACCGGGCGGTCCGGGGCGTGCGAGAGCAGCAGCGCGGCGTCCGGGCGGAGCACCGAGTGCACCTGGCGGCGCAGTTCCTCGGGCGCGAGCACCGGCCCGGCGCCGGGCACACCGACGTGCAGCACCTCGATCAGCGCGCGGGTGAACGTGCCGACCTGGTCCGGGTCGGGGTTGACGACGGCCCACAGCGGCACGCCGTCGGTGAGCGGCGAGATCGCGCTCTGCACCAGCGGCCAGGCGGTCTGGTCCGCACTCAGGTCGCCGATGATCAGGGTGTCCCACTCCGCGGGGCGGTGGCGCAGCTCGTCGGCGAGGGCCTGCCAGGGCAGGGTGTCGTGCGACCGCGCGTCACGGAGCGTCAGGAAGAGCTGCTCGGCGCGGCGGTCGGTGACCAGGTGCCCGCCGATGTGGACGAGCAGCGGACCGGGGTGCCGGGAGGCCGCCCGCAGGTGTGCGAGCACGGTCTGCGGGTCGCCGGCCCCGGGCAGGTGCACCGCGTCCACCGAGTCCGAGGCCAGCAGGATGTGCGGGGAGACGCCCGCGAGCATCGCCGAGAGCACCGGGGCCTGGGCGCTGCCGCGGCCCCAGGGTCTGCGGCCGGTGCTGGCGTAGCCGCCCTCGACGACCAGGATGCGGCCTCGCAGGCCCGCACCGAAGCCGCGCAGCAGGGGCTGGGCGGGGCCGGGGCCCGCGGACGGCGCAGCGGCCGGGGCGGGCGCGGGGGCCGGGCCGGGCGGCTGGGCCGGCGGCGCGGGAGGGGCCGGCGGGACGGGCGGCAGTGTGATGGCCGGCATGGTGGTCGTCCAGCCGGTGCTGGGCACCGGGGCGGGCCCGTCGGCCGGCTCCTCCGCGGGCCGGTGCGGCACCAACCGCGGGGGCACGTCCGTGTCGAACGGCGTCCGTTCCCCGCCCCCGGAGGCCGCTGTCACGTCCGCCACGCCCGGTCACCGCCCCGCCCCGCCGCCCGCCGCGGCATCGTCCCTGCCTGCACGGTGACCGCCACCGCACACGATTGCGCCACCATACGGGGTGATCCGGTGGCGGTTCCAGGCCGGGTCGACGATCGCCCGCGGTGGCGGGCGGCGCAGCCGTCGGTCCGTCAGTAGGTCACGGTGATCCGGCGGGCGGGTCCGTCCACCCGGACGGTGCCGCCGTACGGGATCACCACCTGCGGGTCGGTGTGCCCGAGGTCGACGTCGAACACCGCCATGGTGTCCGGCGCGTACGCGGCCAGCGCGCGGAGCACCGCCTCGCGCTGCTCGGCCCGGTACGCGGCACGCTGCCCGGCCTCGTTCGGCCGGTCTAAGGACCACGCCTTCGCCCGGCCCATCAGCAGCGCGGGGAAGCGGGCGAGCAGCCCCCGCTCCCCCATGGTGCGCAGGATCCTGAACACCTCCTCGCCGGAGGGGAGTTCCTCCGAGGTCTCGAGGAAGAGCACGCACCCCTCGTACGCCTCGGGGCTGCGGATGCCCCGGTCGGCCGTCATCAGCCGGCCGAGGATCTCCAGGTTGCCGCCCCAGCTCACCCCCTCGGCCACCCGCTCGGGCCGGTGCCAGATCCACCCCTCGGAGGGCTGCATCTGCGCCTCGGTCTCGAAGGTCGCCGGGTCCTGCCAGGGCCGGTCGATGTCGTTGAACCCGGTGGGCTCGGCCAGTTCGTACGGGCCGGAGGTGAAGAGCGCGGCGCGCGCCGAGGCGGTGGTGACGGGGTGCAGGCCGCCGGGGCGGCCGAACTCGGTCATCACGCTCGCCCCGTGGTAGCCGACGATGCCGAGGTTCCACAGGTGGGTGAGCAGGTTGGTGTTGTCGCTGAACCCGAAGAACGGCTTGGGGTTGGCCCGGATCAGCTCGTCGTCCAGGTGCGGCAGCACGGTGATCTGGTCGTCGCCGCCGATGCTGGCGATCACCGCCTTGATCTCCGGGTCGGCGAAGGCCGCGTGGATGTCGGCCGCCCGCTCCTGCGGCGAGCAGCCCATCCGGCGGGTGGTCGGGTACTCCACCGGCTTCAGGCCGAACTCCTCGGCCAGCCGACGCAGGCCGAGGTCGAAGGGCAGCGGCAGGACGGCGGGCAGACCGGAGGACGGCGAGAGGATCGCCACCCGGTCGCCGGGCTTCGGCTTGGGCGGGTACGAGGGAGCTGTCATGACCCGATCGTAGGTTCGCCCGTACCCCGCTCCCCGGTGAATTCGGCAGCGCACGGCATCCGGTCCGCGGTGACGGGCGGTCCTACTCCCGGACGACCAGCAGGGTCTTGCCGGTGGTCGCCCTGGACTCGATCGCGGCATGCGCCTCGGCCGCACGCTCCAACGGGAAGCGCTGCCCGATCAGCGGACGGAGCCGGCCGGCCGCTCCTTCGGCGAGGGCCTCCGCGGTGGCGGCGCGCAGCAGCGCCGGGTCGGGCCGGCCCGGTGCGACGAGTTCCACGCCGCGGGCCGCGGCCGCCTCCGGCGGGATCGCCGCCCAGGTGCCGCCCGCCAGACCGTAGCTGACCATCCGTCCGCCGGGAGCGAGCAACTCGAAAGCGGCCCGGGCGAGATCGCCGCCGACTCCGTCGAACACGACGTCCAGCCCGCCGGTGCCGGACCGGACGAGCTCCGGCCAGCCGGCCTCCCGGTAGTCCACCGCGTACTTCGCGCCGAGTTCCGCCGCAACGGCCGCCTTGCGGGCACCGCCCGCCGCACCGACCACCGTCGCGCCCGCAGCGGCGGCCAGCTGCACCAGCAGGCTGCCGACCCCGCCGGCGGCCGCGAGGACGAGCACCCTGTCCCCGGCGCCGACCCGGGCGGCCCGCAGCTGGAGGAGCGCGGTGCGGCCGTCCGCGAGCAGCGCCACCGCATCGGCCAGGGCCAGCCCTTCGGGCACCTCGAACAGGCTGTCGGCGGCGGCGACCGCCCGCTCGGCGTACCCGCCCGAGCCTCCGGTGGCGGTCACCACCCGGCGACCGACCAGCCCGGCGTCCACCCCGTCGCCGACCGCCGACACCACGCCGCCGACGCCGTTGCCGGGGACGAGCGGCGGCACCGCGGCGAACGGGCCGCGCCCGGTCGCCCGGAACTGCGTCTAGACGAAGGTGGTGTTGGCGTACACGACGTCCACCACCACCTGCCCCGGGCCCGGCACCGGATCGGGTGCCTCCCCCGCCACCAGCACCTCGGGCCCGCCGAACTCCCGCAACCACACTGCCCGCACGACCGCTCCCCGGCTCGTTCCGACTCCGTCGGGTCAAGCCTGCAAGCTCAACCGCACTTCAAGTCAACCGCGCTTCGAGTCAACCGGCCACGGGCCCCGGGGACGCGGCCTCCGCAGTGCCGGTGTAGTGCGCCAGGTACTCGGCGAGGGCGGGCTCGGACGGCGGCCCCTCGCCGTGCACCGCGAACCAGAGCCGGTTCTCCACCCAGAAGCGGTAGGCGAACTCCTCGAAGGTCGGGGCGCAGCGGGCGATCGCCGCACTGAGGTCGGCCGCGCCGTCCGCCTCGTCCCACTCCGGCAGGTCCTCGAAGTCCAGCGGCGAGGCGACCACGAAGGACTCCCCCGAGGGGCGCAGGTACAGGTACCAGAGCACGCAGTCCTGCTGGTCCCGCAGGAAGCGGACCAGCCGGGCGCCGGGCTCGACCGGGCTGGGCAGCGGGCCCGAGACGTCCGTCCAACAGGCCGTCACCGACACCTCGTCCAGCGCCCCGTGGCAGCGGGCCGAGGTGTGGAAGGCCGTGAAGTCCGCGGGCAGCTGCATGCCCGTCCCGGCGAGGGCCGCCGAGACGCCGTCCAGCAGCGCCACCCGCTCCGGATCCGCCGGGCCGAGGCCGCCGAGCCAGCCGAAGCCCCCGTCGAACCGGTCCGCCGCGAGCGGCGGCAGGCTCTCGTACGGGTACCACTCGTAGGTGCCCCGGCACGGCCGATGGTCGCCCAGGTCGGTGGCGCACCACCCGTCGACGAACGACACGGGCCGGTCGGATGTCAGGTCGGTCACGGCGGCTCCTCGGTGCGGTACTCGCTGCTGCACCGCATCCTGCCGCCCGGCACTGACATCCCACGGGGCCCGCTCGGCCTGCTCGGCCCGCTCAGGCCAGGTGGGCCAGCAGTACGGCGGCCTCGGCACGCAGCCGCTCCGCCCGGTCGGCCCGACCGGCGCGCTCGTACGCCTCGGCCGCCTCGGACCGCTCGGCCGCCTCGGCCCGGACGATCCCCACGATCTGCTCCTCGGTCAGCTCACGGCGGAGCACCTCCGCGGCGCCGGCGCCGACCAGGATCAGCTCGACCGCGAGGTTCCGGTCGGTGCCCTCGGGGCGCTCCACAGCCTCGGCGTTGTCCAGCGCCGCCAGGGTGGGCCGCAGGGCATCGACGGCCACCTTGTCGCGCGCCTTCATGGCCGCCGTGAGGGCGGCCCGCAGGCGGGGGCGCAGGGGCATGTCCGTGGTCGTCGACTCGCTCGTCATGGCCGGACGCTAACCGGCGTGCCGCCTCCCCCGCGACCGAAATTGGTGGGGGCATCCCAGGGGCGCGTAGGGGCACCTCCCGGCCGAAGGCTGGGGGAGCCCCCACACGCCCCTGATTTCGCTTGCCCCTGATCGCGGGTGCCCCTTCTAGGCGGCGAGGAGGTCGCGGAGGAGGGCGACGGTGTCCGGGTCGAGGTCGCGGCCGGTGCGGCGGCTCAGGGCGTCCAGGCGGTTGACGGCGCGGACGAGCTGGTCGCGGGCGCCCGCCGAGGCGTAGGCGTAGAACAGGTCGCGGTGCAGGAGTTCGACGTCCGGGGCGACGGCGAGCCCCCGGAAGATCGCGGCCTCCGCGGTGCGGTGGTCGCCGTACTGGAGCCGCCGGACGGCGAGTTCGTGCGCCGTGTCGACGATCGCGGCGAGCATGTCCTGCCGCTCGGGCTCGGCCCAGCCGTACGTGCCGGCCGCGGCCTCGGCGAACGGTGCGCCGCGGACGAGGGCGAGTGCGTGGGCGAGCGCGGCGTCCGCGGTGGAGCTGGTGGACCGCATGCCGCGCCGGTAGAGCCCGCGGAACTCGTCCCAGTCGCAGGTGACGGTCGGTGCCAGGGTGTAGCCCTCCGGCTGGTCGGTGCGCAGGTAGGCGCGGCCGTCCTGGGAGGCGCCCAGCCAGGCGGCGAGGCGGGTGAGTTTGCCCGGCAGCGGGCTGGCGGCGAGACCCGGTGCCAGTTCGGTGAGGTGGGCCGCGCCGGGGTGCAGGGCCCGGTCGAGGGTGCCGTGGTCGATGCCCGGGCGCAGTGCCAGCAGGGCGGCGAGCTCGGTGAGCCGGGGTACGGCGACCGGCTCGGTCGTCCCGGTGGCGCCGGTGATGTCGACCGGCCCGAGCAGCCGTACCCGGGGCGCCGAACGGCCGGTGTGCGCCTCCGGGGAGCGGAGGATGGCCAGCAGTTCGGCGCTGTCGGTGCGGGCCGCGGCGGCACGGGCCGGGCCGGCCGGGGCCGCGGTGTCGGGGGCCGGGTCATGGGTGGGAGCCGGTTCGGGAGCCGGCGTCGGCACCGGACCCGGCCGGTCGGGAACGGACTGCTCGGGAAGGGACTGCGGGGGCACGGGCTGCGGCGGCACGGGCTGCGGCGGTTCCGGGCGGGCCGGTTCGGGCTGCGGCAGGCGGGCGGGGCCCGAGGCGGCGTGCCGGCCGATGCCGTTGGCGGTGTGGCGCGGTGCCCGGTCGGCGGGCGGCGCGGCGGGATCGGGCCCGGCCGGGGGCTGCGGCGCGGGCGAGGGGACGGCGGTGAGCGGCGGTACCGCGGTGACCGGGGGCACGGGCCGGCCGGCGGCCGGTCCGTCCTTCCGCGGCGGGGTCGCGGTGGGGTCGGTGCCCGCGAACGGGCTGGCCCCGGTGCCGATGACGCGGGCGATCAGGCGGGGACCTGCCCCGGGCCCGGCCGGGTCCGCCTCGGGGTCGGCGCTGCCGTTCGCGCCGTCCCGGTGTCCGTCAAAGGGGCCGACGGCGGCCAGGACGGGGACGGGAACGGGCAGTTCGGCGGGTTCGAGGTCGACGCCGGGGCCGTCCAGGGTCCATTCGGGCGCCGGGTGCTGGGTGGTGTCGCCGGAGCTGCGGACGAGCTCGACGAGGTGCCCGTACTGCGTCCGGTCCAGCCGCTGGAGCTCCACCTGGAGGTGCAGGCCGGGCAGGGTGGCCGCGCCGGTGCTGGGGAGCGTCCAGCGGGCGACCGGGCCGGCGCCGCGCTCCGGGGCGCGGGTGACGACGGCGAGGCAGCTGCGCGGCTTGGCGTCGAGGAGCCGGCCGAGTTCGGCGGGCACGTCGCCGCCGGGGGGCTGGGCGGAGAGCACGATCTCCGGCACCCAGGAGTCGTCGGCCTGCCCGCGGCTGCGGGCGTCGCGCGGGCTGGTGGCCTCGGCGGCGACCAGGGTGGCGCGGGCGCGGGCGGTGCGCGGGCCGAGCGCTCCGAGGGCGTGCTCCAGGGTGTCGTAGCGGTGGACGCGTTCGGCGGCGCGGCCGGCGATCGGCAGGTCCTCGGCGAAGCCGACCAGGTGCAGGTGGAGTCGGTCGGCGAGCGGGCTGTGGGCGAGTTCCAGCGCGAGGGTGCGCAGGACGTCGTGGGAGTCGTCCGGGTGGCCGGAGAGGTGGACCAGCCGGACGGTCTCCAGGTCGGCGAGGACGACCGAGCCGTCCGGTGCGCTGCCGAGCGTCACCAGCGCCGGGTAGGGCGCGGCGGACTTGGCGGCCTGGCCGGGCGAGAGCAGTTCGTTCGAGTCCTCCGGGCACCACCACACGTTGTTGGCGTGTGCGGCGCGGAACGGCGCGATCGGCACGGCCGGGCCGGACAGGTGGAGTTCGACCGTGCGGCCGGGGGTGATCCGCGCGGCGACCAGGGCGGGCAGCCGCTTGCCGTTGCGGACGGTGTTGCGGGCCAGGGTGCGCAGCGCCCGGTCGAGCAGTTCGAGTGCGGGCACGTTCTGGCGTGCCTTCAGTTCGGCCTCGAAGGCGGCGGCGGGCGGGTCGGGGAGGGCGATGCGGTGGCGCGGCTTGCGGGCGCGCTGCTGGTCCCCGCGGCGGCGGGAGACCGTGCCGATCATGATGGCGGCGAGCAGGACGCCGACGGTGGAGGCGGCGAGGGCGGCGGTGTAGTCGCCGGAGGCCGCGTGGGCCGTGGTGCCGGTGCCGGCCGGCACGGCGGTGGGCGCGGTGTCGGCGGGGGCCGGGGTCATCGCCGCGGGGGTGTTCGGGGCGGGAGTGCTCGGGGCCGTCGGCGCCGGGGTGGCCGGTGCGGGGGTGGCCGGGGCCGGGGTGGTGTCGGCCGCCGGCGGCTCCGGGTCCGGCTGCTGGGGCTGGGGCTGGGGCTGCGGTTCGGCGGCCGGCGCGCCGGGGACGGCCAGCACCATGCCGGGGACCAGGAGGTCCGGGTCGGTGAGCCGCTCGCCGTCGGGGGCGCGCACACCCCGGTTGGCCTCGAACAGCTTGGGCCATTCGTCCCCGTTGCCCAACTCCCGCAGGGCGATGGCGGACAGGCTGTCGCCGGGGGCGACGGTCACGGTGGCGTGCTGGGGGGTGTGCGGCTGCGGCTGCTGGGCGGCGGGGGCTCCGGCGGCCGCGTCGGCCTTGGCGTCGGAGGGCATCTGCAGTTTCCAGCCCGGGTGGATCGGCCGGTCCGCGTCGAAGCGACGCCCGGAATCGTCCATCACCCGGCCGTCGTTGAGCCGGGCGATCTCCTGCCAGCGCTCGCCCGAGCCGAGTTGGCGCTCGGCGATGGACCAGAGGCTGTCGGCGGGGCGGGTGTCGCGCACCGTGTAGACGGGGTGGTCCTGGGCGGGCGCGGCCGGGGCCGCGGCGGGTGCGGCCGCGGGCAGCGCGGCGTACTGGGGCGAGGCGGGCAGAGCGGCCGCCACGGCCTGCGGGCCGCGCTCGGGGGTGGCGGCGAACGCCGAGCCGGCCACCGGGAGCAGCGCGAGGACGGAGCCGACCAGGCCGGCCGCGATCCGCTGGCTCCAGCCGAAGGCCGGGATGCGGCGGGCGGCACGGCCGCGCAGCTGCGCGGGAATCTCCAGCAGGACGGCGGCGGCGAAGCACAGCCAGGCGATCCAGCCGACGCCGACCAGTGCCCACAGGAACAGCCGTCCGTCGTCGGGGCTGGTCAGCAGGCCGGCCAGGCCGCCGCCGGTGGCGGGTTCGCCCATCGAGGCGACCGCGAGGGTGCCGTAGCCGAGCAGGGCGGGCAGGCCGGCCAGCAGGGCGGCCAGGGCGACCAGTGAGGCGAGGGCGGCGGCCACCGAGCCGGCGGTCCTGCGGCGCCGGGGCCGGACGGGCACCGGTCGCCGGACGCCGCCGCCGGGAGGCGCCGGGGTGCCCGGGGAGGCCGTACGGGCGGGGTCGTTGGCTCGTCGCGCGGCCATCAGCCGTTCTCCGCTTCCGTGATGCCGTGCACGAGGGTGGCCTTGCCGTACCCGTGCACCTCGAGGTGGGTGAAGTCGGGGAGCACCGCGCCGATCAGGGCGCTGGTGTAGGTGCCGGTGGTCCGCACCTCGACGGTGCGTTCGTCCACCAGCCGGGTCCTGCCCGTGAGGTTGTACGCCGCCAGGTACTCGTCGGCGGCCTGCGCGGCGGCCTGCTCGCTGACGATGCGGTAGCCGCGGCCCTGCAGGACGGCCTCCACGTCGAGCTGCTGGCCGGCGACGCGGGCGGCCTCCTGGGCGCGCGCGTCGGCGCGTTCGATGGCGCGCAGCCGGCCGCCGAGGTCGAGCACGATGCCGACCAGGACGACCAGGGCCGCCGCGCAGATCGCGACGTACAGCGACAGTGCTCCGTCGTCCGGTCCGCGGCGCAACCGCGGCAGTCTCCTCCGGTGTGCCACCGGCCCCCCTCTCCTGCTCAGTCGCCGCGGTACCGGTCGACGACCGAGGTGAACTCCCCCGTCATGGTCTTGTCCCCCTGGAGCCCGTCCACACCCAGCAGGTCGCGCAGCGGCACCGAGCACCGCACCCGCACGGTGACGGTGTCGAGTTCGCCGCCCGGGGTCTGCACGGTGCCGTACGAGACCGGTGTGACCGGCTCCTGCGAGCAGCGGACGCTGCGGCGGCCGAGGACGTCCTGGACGGCGTCGGCGGCGGCCTGCCGGGCGCCGTCCTCGGTGCGGGCCAGCGAGGCGGCGCGGGCGCCGGCCCGGGCGGCGGCGTCGACGACGGCGCCGGTGCTCTGCACCCGGCCGGCGGCGACGACGATGAGCACGAAGGCGAGCACCACCGGCAGCAGCAGCGCCGCCTCGACCGGGACGCCGCCGGCGTCGGGGCCGGCGGCGGTCCGCGGCCGGCGCGGGGCGGGGCCGGTCATCACTGCCCGCCCTGCGGGACGAACCGCTCGCGGGGTGCGCTGAGCGTCTCGGTGATCGTCAGCCGGTCGAAGAACGGCACGATCGACTGCGGACGGACCGTCACCGTCATCTGCTGGGTCTCGGCGTCCGAACCGGTGTGGTCCACGCTCTCGAGTTCGGCGAGCTTGCCGAAGCGGGCCAGGAACTCCTTCACCCGGGCGTCCCCGTCCCCGGCGACGGCGCCCTGCACCCGGCCGGCGTCCACGCCCTCGCGCAGCGCGGTGAGGGCGGCCTGGTCGGCGTACCACCAGAGCGAGGCCTGCACCACGAGCATGACGGCGAGCAGCACGACCGGGAAGAGGACGGCGAGGCCGAGGACGACCGCCCCGCGGTCGCGGAGGGCGGCGGGGACGCGCGGGCGACGGATCACTTCACCGCGTCCGGGACGTCGGTGGGGATCTTGTTCTGGGCCTTGCCGGCGAGCACCTTGACCGCGGCCAGCACCGCACCGGCGATGGCGACCATGACGATGATGGTGAGCGCGAGTTCGATGCTGATCGCGCCGCGGTCGCCGGCGGCGCGGGCGGCGCGCAGTCTGCCGAGGCGGAAATGCAGGAAGGGCGCGCCGAGCCGCAGCGGCAGCAGCACGGGCAGCAGCAGGGCGGTCAACAGGGTCTTGAACCAGGCCGTGATCGGGGTCATGGTGTGGTCTCCAGGACGGGGCGGTCGGTGGTCGTCGGCTGCTCAGCTGACGTCGAGCATCTGGTACAGCGCGGGGAAGACGATCAGCACCGTCATGAGCAGGGTGAGGACCGCGCCGGGCGCGACCATCCGCTCGCTGTCGGTGTTGGCCTGCGCCAGTTCCTCGGCGAGGAGTTCGCCGCGGAGGCTCTTGGCGCGGGCACGCAGGGTGTCGTACACGGCGGCGCCGTCGGTGCCGGAGATCCGCATGATGTCCGCGAGGTCCTGGAGGGGGGTCAGGCCGAGGTCCTCGGCGAGCGCGTCGAGGCCGTCCCAGGGCGGCAGCCGGTCGGTGGCGGCGCGCTCCAGGGCGTCCCTGATCCGCCGGAAGACGGTGCCGCGGCCGACCGCGGCGGCCCGGCGCAGCGCCTCGGCGGGGCCGCAGTCCGCGGCCCGCTCCAGCGCGACGAGTTCCAGGTAGGCGGCGATGCCGTGCAGGTACTCGGTGCGGGCCTCCTCGGCCTCGCCGGCGACGATGCCGTCCGGGACGAGCCACAGCACCGCCGCGAGCAGCGGCCCGGCGAGCAGCGGGACGGCGATCGGCAGGCCGATCCCGGCCACCGTGGCCATCGCCGCCAGGTAGCCGGGCAGCATCAGGCCGACCAGCGCGAAGAGCAGCTTGTGCGCCATGAACCGGGCCGGGCTGCGGCCGATCAGGGCGAGCTGCCGGTGCGGGATGCGGGCGCCGGGCAGCCGCAGCGAGTCGGCGCCGATCCGGTCGTACCAGGCGGGCCTGGTGTCCTCGACGGGCCGCGGGTCCGGGGTGCGGTGCAGCCGGCCCAGGGCCTGGCCGAGGTCCGGCGGGGCGGGGCGGAGTTCGGCGAGCAGCAGGGCGAGGCCGCCTGCGGCGGCGCCGCCCGCCAGCACGGCCCAGGGCGAGATCATCGGGCCTCCTCGGCGGCCGCCGGGACCGGCTCCGGCTCGGCCGGGTCGCCGGGCAGCCGGCCGGCCTTGCTGCGCCGGTCGGGTTCGATCAGCCGGGGCAGCGGGGTGTGCGCGGCCAGCGAGCGCATCCAGGCGATCACCGCGACGAAGGCGGCGGCGACCACGGCCAGCACCACCTGGCCGGTGACGCTCGCATAGGGCGCGGTGTAGCGGGAGTTGAACGCGCCGACCAGGATCACCGCCAGGATGATGCCGACCAGCCAGCGCACGGTGGTGCGGTGCTTGGCCCGGTCGGCCTCGATGGTGCGGCGCTGGCGGACCTCCTCGCGCACCGAGTCGGCGATGTCGGCGAGCGCCCGGGCCAGGCCGGGGCCGCTGTCGCCGGCCCGCAGCAGCAGGGCGGCGAGCACCTTGTCGGCGGTGGCGTCGGCGAGTTCGTCGCCGAAGGCGCGCAGCGCGTCCTCCGGCCGCCAGCGGGACTGCAGCCGGGCGGCGAGGTCGTTGATCTCGGCCTCCAGGCCGGGCGGGGCGGTGCGGCGGCTGGTGACGATGGCCTGGTTGAGGCCGACGCCGAGCAGCAGCACGTCGGCGAGGCGCTGGGTCCACTCGGCGAGCGCCTCCAGGCGTTCGATCCGCCGGGTGTCGGAGCGGGTGGCGTCGTACAGCCAGGGCAGGCCGAAGACGGCGAGCGGCACCAGGAGGGCGGTCAGCGGGATGCCGGTGAACAGCCAGGCGCCGGCGCCGCCGGCCAGCGCGAGCACCGCCTGGATGCGCCGCTGCCGGGCCCGGCCGGGGGTGGCGGTGCCGGGGGCTCCGTACCAGAGGACGTGCAGCCGGCCGGTGCCGGGCCGGGTCTCGGGCGGGGCCTCCCGGGTGCCGACCAGGCCGCCGACCAGCGCGACCAGGCCCCCGGCGACGGCGAGGCCGCAGAGCACGAAGAGCAGCATCAGCGGCCACCGCCGATCCGCAGCGCCAGCGGGGCGCCCCAACTGCCGTACGGGGACTGCAGCAGGCCGGCGTCGAAGCCGGCCCGGCGCAGGTCGTCCAGGCACTGCGGCGGGGTGTGCGGGACGGCCCTCGGCTCGCCCTGTTCGGGGCGCGGGCCGAAGACCTGGTTCATCGCCGGGCGGCCGCTCTCGCCGAGGCCGGTGACCTCCAGGACGTGCGAGACGAAGCGGTGCCGGCGGCCGCCGACGGCGGTCTCGTCGACCATGGCGACGTGCACGACGAAGTCGACGGCGTTGGCGGTGAGCCGGTAGGCGAGGCTGTCGGTCATGTGGGCGCCGTACTCCAGGCAGAGTTCGGCGATGCGGTCGACGACCATGTGCGGGGCACGGGCGTGCAGGGTGCACATCGAGCCGCCCTCGCCGTTGGTCATGACCCGCAGCATGGGCACCACCTCGGCGGAGCGGACCTCGCCGACGATGATCCGGGAGAGCGTCATCCGCAGCGCGGCGGGGATGAGTTCACCGATGGTCAGCTCGCCGGCGATCCGGCCGTCGACCCGCTCGCCGTTGCCCTCGCGGGCCTCCATCGGCACCACCTGGCGCAGGTGGCCGAGGGTGTGCAGCCACAGCTCGTACTCGGTCTCCAGGGTGCCGACCCGCTCGTCCGGCGGGATCTCGGCGGCCATGGCGCGCAGCAGGCTGGTCTTGCCGACGCCCTGGGTGCCGGTGATCATCACGTTCTTCTTGGCCCGGATCGCGGCCGCCAGGAAGGCCGCCAGCGTCGGGTCGAGCGTGCCGAGGCCGACCAGGTCGCCGAGCGTCGCCGAGGCGACCCGGTGCCGGCGGATCGCCACGTACGGGCGCGGGGTGACCTCGGTCAGCGCCTGCAGGCGCATCCCGCCCTCCAGCCGCAGTGCCAGGGTGGGGCTGGCGGTGGAGAGGGTGCGCTCGCCGCCGCCGTGCTGGCGGGCCAGGTCCTGGAGCAGTTCGACGAGTTCGGCGTCGTTGTCGGCGATCGGCGGGACCTGCCGCAGCGGCTCGTTGGCCCGCGACACCCACACGTCGTCGCAGCCGTTGACCAGGATGTTCTCGATCTCCGGGTCGTCCAGGTACGGCTGCAGGCGGCCGGCCCGGAACAGCAGGTCGTAGACGGCCTCGGCGAGGGCGCGGTCCTGGTCCCGGGTGGGCGGGATGCCGTGGGTCTGCGCGTACGCGTCGGACCAGCGGGCCACCGCCTCCTCGATCAGGGCTCGGCCGCGCTGCCGCCGGGTGGCCCGGTCGACCTCGCCGGCGCCCTCCAACTTGGACAGCTGCTGGTGGAGTTCGGCCGCGACCTGGCGCTTGAGCTCGCGGGCGACCTGCGGGTCCACCGCGGGCTTGGCGCCGACCGGCTGCAGTGCGTGCACGGGCGGCACGGCGGCCGCCGGGGGCACCGGGGCCGCCGGCCGGACCGGTCCCGTGGTGAACCCGCCGGCCGGTCCGGCCGGGACGGGCACCGGCCAGGGCAGCGAGGACGGCCCCTGCTGGAGCGGACTACCGCGCACGGAGCACCTCCCCGTACCCGGTCTGCGGCTGCTGCCGGTCCGGCGGCGGGAACGGCGCGGGCGCCGGCGGCTGCGGCGCGGCCGGCGGGGCGATGTGCTGCGGGAAGCCCGACGGGTACGGCTGCTCGGGGGCCGGCGCCGCCCACGGCCGGCGCCCCTGCACCGGGCCGAGCACCGGCCCGGGCTGCGGGTACCCGCCCTGCGGCCGGTCGGCCCGGGGGTACGTCTCCTGCGGCCGGTCGGCCTGCGGCGGTGCCGACTGCTCATGGGGCTGCGGGACGAGCCGATGCCGCCGCCGGGCCGCGACCTCCTGGATGCGGTCGGCCGCACTGCGCACCGTGCGCATCAGTTCGGAGCGGACGAAGCGCCGGTCGGCGGTGTCCCCGCCGTCGGAGAGCACCCGTGCGGTGCGCGGCGCGAACGGCAGCAGGCCGAGCGCCGAGACGCCGAGCTCCCGGGCGGCCTCCGCCAGCGGGTACGGGCCCTCGGCGACCGGCAGCAGGCCGAGCGCGTCGGCCCCCGAACCGGAGGTCTCGAGGTCGTCCCGCAGGGCGGCGAGGCGGGGCCGGGCCGCGGACAGGCCGCGCAGCGTGGTCCGGACGGACGCCGCCACCACGTCGGCCTGCCGGGCCAGCACGGCACCCGGGCCCAGTGCCCCGGAGCGGCCGAGATCGACGATCACGTCGTAGCCGTGGGCGTCGAGCGCATGGAAGGTGTCGGCCAGCGGCTCCCAGGTGTAGGCGAGGCCGGGCGCCTGCGCCGGGTCGGTGAGGCCGGGCAGCAGCAGCCGGTCCGCGGCGCCGTCCGGGGACAGGTCGACGAGCTGCTCCCACATGGTCTGGGCGAGCAGGCCGCGGCGGTCCGCCACGGCCAGGTTGCGCAGCCCGTACACCGCCTCGATGCGGCCCTCGAGGGCGCCGGCGAGCACGGCGCCGCCGTCCGGGTCGCACTCGGCGAGCAGCACCCGGCGGCCGGGCCGCAGCGGCCAGGAGAGCAGCAGGGCGAGGGCGGTGGTGGTGGCGCCGGGCGCTCCGGGGCCGCCGACCACGGCGACGACGGCCATCAGGTGCCACCCCCCGTCGCGCCGCTGCGCGGGCTGCCGGTGGCCTTCCCGGACGCGCTGCCCGAGGGGGCGGCGCCCGGGCTTCCGGCTGCCGCGGTGCCGCCCGCGGAGGGTGCCGGGTCGGGCGCGGCGGCCGCCGCCCGGGGCGCCAGGATCACCTGGAACCTGCCGGTGGCCACCCAGCCCGCCAGCCGCGGGCCGTCGCCCGCGGGGACGGCCACGTCGACCACCTGGCTGCCATCGGTGTCGACCTTGCCGACGCCCACCACCACGGCGGAGAGCGTCTCCGGTGTCCGGACGGCCGGCTGGTCGGACTTGGCGTCGGGGGTGAACACCACGAGCACCTGCAGGCCGGACTGCAGCCGGGTGGCCGGCAGCTGGGTGCGCTTGGCGGCCAGGCCGACGACCTGCTGGCCCGGCTGCAGGGCCGGATCGGCGGTCAGGTCCGCCTTCAGCAGCAGGGCGCCGCGCTTGAGGTCGGTGGTGGCGCGCAGCCCGACGGTGCGGGCCCGGTCCCGGGCGTCCAGGGGCCGCAGGGCCGGGTCGCCGGCGATGTGGGCGACGACCAGGTCGTCGGCGGTGATGGTCTGGCCCATCGGGACGTCACGGGCCAGGGCCAGGACGGCGATCCGCTGCCCCGAACTGGTGTAGAGCGCCGCACCGCCGAGTCCGCCGGCCGCGATCAGCGCGACCGCCATCGCCAGCACGGCGGGCCTGCGCCGGCGTGCCCGCAGGGTGCGCGGCGGCACGTGCGGGGCGGGGCGGACCGGGTCGGGGGCGAGGGCTGCGCTGCCTGCGCTCGGCGTCGGGACGTTGCGGGTTTCCACCGGGCTGGGGGCCTTTCCGGAGCTGTGGTTCGGCGTGGTCGGGCGGGATGCTGACGGTCAGTTGAGCGCCTGCGCCTCGGCGACCTTCAGCGGCATCGGCTCGTCGGTGGTGACCAGGTAGTCGACCGCGAACACCCGCGCCCCGGTGTCCGACCGGACGGCCTCGACCCGCCAGGTGAGCGTGGCGGTCAGGTAGAAGGTGTGGTCGTCCGGCTTCACCGAGGCCGTCCGGTACGTGTATCCGCACGAGGGCTGGCCGCCCGCGCCGGCCTTGTACTCGGTGCCGGGGCCGGCGCAGTCCACGCCCTGCGCGCCGTCCCCGGTGTCCCAGTGCACCTTGGTCAGCCGGGCGGTGGCGGTGACGCTCATCGTCCGGCCCTTGGCGGTGGCGCTCTGCGGGCCGGCGGTGGTCGGCGTCGCGGTGTACCAGAGCCAGACCGGCACCCCGACGACGGCGGTGCCGGACGGGGCGGCGTGCAGCGACGGCGCGTCGAAGTGGATCATGCCGAGCGCCTTCATGCCGAGGTCGTACGGGCGGTCCGGCGGCGGCGGGCCGCCGGGCGGCTGTGCGAAGAACATCGGCGGCTTGGGCGACATCTGGCCGCCGACACCACGGCAGTTGACGTCGTACACCGCCCCCTCGGACGGCGAGTGGCCCGCCCAGGACGGGTCGCCGGCGGGCGGCTGCGGCTCGGACCGGTGGTAGTAGCAGCCGTCGGCCGTCGAGAACCACCCGAGGTCGTCGTCCCAGCAGGGCCACTGCTGCCCGTTCCAACTGCACATCTGCACCCCGCCGTCCGACCCTCCGGTCGTCCCGCCGGAACCACCGCCGGAACCACCGCCCCCACCGGGTTCGGTGACGACGATGCAGATGTACCTGTTCATGCACGGGCCCACGTCACCGGAAGGCCCCGGATCGGCTGCCGCCGGACTGACCGTCAGCGCCAGAAACAGTGCAGCAACGACTACACGTCGCAGGGATTTCAGCATGTCCGTCCCACCTCACGGGTGACTTCCACAATCGTCCAGCTGGCACCGGTCTTTCGCAGACGGGTGATCGAAACGTAGCGCGTGAGTCGCTGTGCCGGATCTCGGATTGCCTTCGTGGCCGGATCCGCCTGGTGCCACCCTGTGACATCGAGGCAGTCCTCGATCTCCGCGGTCTGCGGATTGGCGGCGACATCGAGTTCCCGGACCACCGGAGAAGTCCGCGGCCCGCCGGTCATCACCAGCTTCGACTCGTGGAGTTGATGGAGGCTTGCGAGCGAATCGCTCAATGCCTGGCCGGTGGAGTACGCCTGGAGCTGGGAACCGTCCGAATCCGATCGCCCGAAGGCGTCGACCTTGGCGTCCCACCAGGCCCGATACGTCGTCAGAACGGCGCGTGCCACTGCCCCGTCGACCCCTTCGGCGGGGACGGCAGGGGCGGTACCCGAACCACCCGAAGAAGTTACTGCAGTCCCACCGGGAACACTGGCCACAGGAGTGCCCAGACGATCCGCAGAACCGCCGGTTCCGGCGGAACCGCAGGCACTCAGCGCCAACAGCAGTGCCACCCCACCGATCCCGACCGCCCCAGGGCGCAACGAATTTCCGCGCTGCCGCATAGCCCCACCTCATCGCGCCCGACCCCGTCCGCGGCCATGGTCGCAGAAGTCCCTCCGCCGTCCCTCGGTGCTGCCGCGGGGGCATCGATTCTTCGCCGCCCGCCCCTGCTCAGCAACACCCCGGGCGGTCCGACCTTACGCGGTGGGCGGATCGGTTGGGGCGCTTTCCCGCCACAGAACTGCCAACAGTTCATCAGAAAGCGACAATCCGGCCAATGCGCCCTTCACTGCGGCGCGATTGCGCATCAGGAGTCGCCCTCCGTCGCCGGGAACGAGCGCGAGGGCCTGTCCGGCCGCGAGGGCGCCGCCGTCGCGGAGGGCGAGTTCGTGCTCGAGGGCGGGCTGGAGTTCCTGCGGCCCGAGGGCGGCGGGTGCGCCGGGCACGCCCTGGTCGAGGACGTGCCCGAGAACCCGGCTGAACGAGCCCTCGCCGCCGGGCCGGACGGCGTCCCGGCCGCGCCGCCCCGGCTGGTGACGGCCGATCCGGCCCCACAGCGGGACCCGGGAGTGCGTGATCAGTTCTCCGGCGGCGTCCTCGCGGGCCAGCGCCGCCCAGGTGTCGCGGTCGGCGACCGCGTCGACGATCAGCAGGGTCTCCTCCTGGCCGCCGTGCACCATGGCGCTGACCACCCAGTCCCAGGCGAGGCCGCGCCGGTACGCGTTGTCCGGGGTGGAGCCCGCGGTGACCAGGGCGATCCGCCGTCCTCTCGGGTCGGCGGTCAACTGGCCGAGCAGGCAGACCACCAGCCACCGGGCGGGTCTCGCGGCGGCGGCCCGCAGGGCGGTGAGCATGGTGTTGGCGTCCGCGTCCGGTGCGAGGACGGTGGGCCGGCAGCCCCGGAGGCCGGCGTCGAAGGTCCGGCCCGGCAGGACCTCGGCGAGCACCCGGGCGCCCTCGGCGGCCTGCGCCGAGCCGGCCCAGCTGCGGTCCGGCCCCCCGTCCGCGCCGATCACCACCAGTTCGATGCCGCCGCCCACCCCGCACCAGCCCCCTCCGCCGTTCGCCGCTTCCGGCGACAAGCTACCGCCGTAGGACCCCCCGAACGGGGACCATCGGCCCTACCGGCCCCCGGGGCACCCCCCGAGCATCGTGCTATGGAGTACGAGGACCCTGTCGAGGAGCTGAGCGAGGCCGAGTGCCGCCGTCTGCTCGGCACCGTGCCCGTCGGGCGCGTGGTGTACACCGAGCACGCACTGCCCGCGGTGCTGCCGGTGGCGTTCGAGGTGGCGCCGGACGGCAGGCTGGTCCTCGCCCTGCGCGCGGACAGCAGGACGGCACGGGCGCTGGACGGCACGGTCGCCGCGTTCCAGGCCGACGTGCTCGACCCGGCGACCCGCACCGGCTGGAGCGTGCTGGTGCACGGCCACGCCGAGGTCGTCCGCGACCACCGCGCGCAGGACGGCCTGTACGACGCCGGGTTGCGGCCCTGGGCGGGCGGGCCGCGGCCGGTGTACGTGGCCCTCACCCCCGAGCTGGTGGGCGGCCGCCGGCTGCGCCCGGCCGTGGCACCGGTCGGGCCGGACGGCACGGCGGCCCCCCGCTGACAGGTGACCGGCCGGTAGGCATACTCTCCGACTGTCCCTCCGGGCGCAGCCGCGGGGACCGGAGCCCCCGACCCCACCTGGAGCGCATTGTGACGACGTTCGCCTCCCTGACCGACCTGAAGGCCGCGGTCGGCACCGAGCTCGGTACCAGTGAGTGGCACACCATCGGCCAGGAGCAGGTGAACCTGTTCGCCGAGGCCACCGGGGACCACCAGTGGATCCACGTGGACCCGGCGCGGGCGAAGGAGAGCCCGTTCGGCGGCACGATCGCGCACGGCTACCTGACGCTGTCGCTGATCCCGGTGCTGGCGAAGGAGTGCTACGGCGTCGAGGGCGTCCGGATGGCGCTGAACTACGGCTCGGAGAAGGTGCGCTTCCCCGCGCCGGTGCCGGTCGGCACCGCGGTGCGGGCCACCGCCGAGCTGCTGTCGGCCGACGAGGTGCCGGGGGGCGTGCAGGCACTGGTGCGCTTCACGATCACCAGTGAGGCCAGCCCCAAGCCGCACTGCGTCGCCGAGACGATCACCCGGTTCTACGCGGCCTGACCGCCGACCGATCCTCCGCACCCGGACGGGCCCGCTGTTGCACGGGCCCGTCCGCGCGTGTCCGGGGCCGGGCCGAAGCGTCCGCCGAACGGCGCGCCCGATCATGTTTCGGCCGGGCCCGTACGGGCCAGGAGGGGTAGTGTCCGGTGCGACGGTCGTCGTACGGCAGCGGAGCCACAGCGCCACCACCGTACGCCTCCGGCCGGCCGGCATTCGCGACCGCGGGCGTCGGGCGGTCACCGCCGTACGGATGTCCCGACCGTGGAGGTGCCGTGCCCAGCTCCGTCCCCTGGATCGCCCGTGCAGCCGCCCTCGCCGCGCAGTTCGGCACCGCCTTCACCGACACCGGCGGCATCGGCCGGCTGCCGCGCAGGACGTGGCACCTGATCCGCACGGACGCCTTCGGCGCCGACCCCCGCGGGGAGCGGCTGGAGCGCATCAGGCGCTCGCCGCAGTTCCGGGACGGCGCCTTCCGCAACCCCGTCCCCACCCGCCGGCTGGCCGACGGGTACTCGCCGCTGTCGGTGAGCCGGGCCCAGCTGGCCGGCGACCGGACGCGCCGGATGCCGGCCGCGCCGGTGCCGCTGCACCGGCTGCGCCCGCTCGACCTGGCCGAGCCGCCGGCGTCCGGCCTGCGGCTGACCTGGCTCTGCCACGCGACGGTGCTCGCCGAGATCGACGGCCGCCGGGTGCTGTTCGACCCGGTGTGGGGCGAGCGCTGCTCGCCGTTCTCCTGGACGGGCCCCAAGCGGCTCCACCCGATGCCGGTCGACCTGGCCGAACTCGGCCCGGTGGACGTGGTGGTGGTCTCGCACGACCACTACGACCACCTCGACATGCCGACCGTCAAGGCACTGGCCGCCACCGACACGGTGTTCGCCGTACCGCTCGGCGTCGGTGCGCACCTGGAGCACTGGGGCGTGCCGCCGCGGCGGATCGTGGAGCTCGACTGGTGGGAGTCGGCCGAGGTTGCCGGGCTCACGCTGACCGCCGCGCCCGCCCGGCACTACTGCAGCCGCGGCCCGCGCACCCATCCGTACGCGCTGTGGGCCTCCTGGGCGGTGGCCGGCCCGGAGCACCGGGTGTTCCACAGCGGGGACACCGGCTACTTCCCGGGCTTCACCGAGATCGGCGCCAGGCTCGGCCCGTTCGACGCGACGATGGTGCAGATCGGGGCGTACAGCGACTTCTGGCCCGAGGTCCACATGACGCCGGAGGAGGGCGTGCAGGCGCACCAGGACGTGGGCGGCGGGCTGCTGCTGCCGATCCACTGGTGCACCTTCAACCTGGCGCCGCACCCGTGGGAGGAGCCCGCGGAGCGGACGGTCGCGGCGGCACAGGCGCTCGGGGTGCGGTTCGCGGTGCCCCGTCCCGGTGCGCCGTTCGAGCCGGCCGATCCGCCGGCTCCCGCCCTGTGGTGGCGGGCGGTCGCCGCGGTGCCCGAGGCCGGCGGCCTGACCGTGCCGGACGGGCTGGCTTCGCCCGCCTCCGCCGCCTCCCGGCGGCCGACCCGCAGCACGGCGGCGACCGCGGA
This sequence comes from Kitasatospora sp. NPDC051914, assembly GCF_040680995.1. Lineage (NCBI taxonomy): Bacteria > Bacillati > Actinomycetota > Actinomycetes > Kitasatosporales > Streptomycetaceae > Kitasatospora > Kitasatospora sp. NPDC051914. The sequence goes on along the minus strand of NZ_JBFAXX010000006.1, from coordinate 68,002 downwards.
GGACGACGGCATCACGGTGTGACGCCGCGGACCCGGTGGCGGGACCGGATGACCCTCCAGGCGACGTTCTGCACCAGCAGGGTGGCGACGCCCGCCACGACGATGCCGAGCATGTTCAACAGCAACTGCTCCGCCGACCCCCTGCCCTGGGCGAAGTCGCCGTAGGCGATCGCGGCGGCGGCGTTGGCCGCGGCCGGGACGGTGGTCACCGAGATGGCGACACCGACCAGTGCCCCGGCCTTCGCCGAGGTGAGCGAGAGGAGTCCGGCGACGCCGGCCAGCAGGGCCACCACGAAGGAGGTGGCATCGGGCTTCCAGATGAACGAGGTGTTCGGCCGGTCGGCCTCGAACATGGCCTCGGTGAACAGCCCCAGCCGGTCCATCAGCAGGCAGAAGCCGACGGTGAGCAGCATGGCGAACGCGAAGCCGGCCACCAGGGCGGTGAGCGAGCGCAGGGCCGGCCGGCCGCGCCGCTGGACGAGGGCGACGCACAGCCCGGCGAGCGGTCCGAACTCCGGGCCGACGGCCATGGCGCCGACGACCAGGATCGCGCTGTCGAGCACGGCCCCGCAGGCGGCGAGCATCGTCGCGACGGTGAGGAAGGCCAGGTAGACGGCGGTGAGGGTGGACTCCTCGTGGGTGATCTCGGAGACCTCCTCCCAGACCAGGGCGTCGGCGCCCTCGCCCGGCGCCTCCTCCTCGGCCTTGTCCGCGGCGGCGGAGATCGTCAGCGCGACCTCCTCGACGTTGATCGCGCCGCGCTCGGCCAGGCCCAGTCCGCGGAGCTCGCCGAGGAGTTCGTCGGCGGACTCGCGGGCGACGTCGCAGAGCACCACGTCGCCCGCGGGGCGGACGGCGGAGCCGGGCAGGACGATCACGTGGGTGACGCCCACGCAGTCGTCGAGGCTCTTCAGGACGGTGTCCCGCAGGTCGACGGGGACGATCAGGCGCAGGTGCAGCACGGAGGCTCCGTGAGGGGTGGACCGGTCGGACCAGCTCACCCTAGGGCTTGGGCGGAGCCGTCCGCGCCGGGTCAGGCGGAGCCGGCCCCGGTGGCGTGGGCGCGCATGGCGTCCTCGACCAGCGCGACGGCCGCGCGCGGGTCGGCGACCTCGACGACCAGGCGGCTGTACCGCTCGTCCGCGAGCTCCACCACGACGGCCCCGGCGGGGTTGTGGACGTCCCAGAAGATCCATTCGCCCTGGGAGCGGAAGGTGCCGGCGGTGATCACGCCCGGCAGGTGGGTGCCGCCCATCCGGATGCCCTTGGACTCGTGGACGATGCCGGGGTCGGCGGTGGCGCCGCGGATGTTGGCCAGCGGTATCTCCAGCCGGCTGCGCAGGGCCCACAGCTTGTCGAGGCCCTCGACCTCGACGACCAGGGTGTCGTCCACGACGGACAGGCGTGCCATCTGATGGCTCCTCGGGTGGTGGTGGAGGGCGGCGGGTGGGCCGGCCCGGGTCAGGGGGTGAGGCGGTCGGCCAGTGCGAGGACGGCGGCGCCCGCCGGGCGGCCGCCGGTGGCGCGTCCGCGCAGCCGCAGGCCGAGCACGGTGGCCGCCAGCGCCTCGGCGAGACCGGGCGCGGTGTCGCCCGGGCCGAGGACCGCGGTGACCGCGGTCTCGAGGGCGGCGACACCCTCCTCGACCAGGGCGGCGGCGTCCGGGTCGGCCGCGGCCCGTTCGGCGGCGGCGAGCAGCAGCAGCCCTGCGGCCGGCCCCGCGTCGTACGCGGCGGCGGCCTGCGCCAGGGCGGCGGGCAGCGAGCCCGCGGCGGCGACGGCCGCCGCGACCGGGAGGACGTCCCGGTCCAGGTGACGGCGGAGGGCGGCCAGGTAGAGGCCGCGCTTGCTGCCGAACACCTTGTACAGGCTGCCCCGGTGGACGCCGAGCGCGCCCACCAGGTCGTCGACCGAGGTGCCCTCGAAGCCGTGCACGGCGAACAGCCGGGCAGCGGCCTCGACGGCCTCGTCCTCGTCGAAGGCGCGTGGTCTTCCCATGCGCCGAACCGTAGCGAGTTGAAGAACGGTCAGTCAAGAACAATCATTCTCAAACTCGCCCCACCCCTCCGGTCAGCCCGCCAGCACGTCGCGGAGGGCCGCGGCCTCGCGCACCGCGCGGGAGCTGCCGCCGCGGGCGGCGAGCGCGGTGACCTCGGCGATCGGGCCTCGGGCGGCCGTCCGCCGGGCGCAGTCCGCGGCGATCGCCAGCAGGTCGCCCGTGCCTCGGCCCGGCTCCCCCGCCAGCAGGACGGGCAGCGCCGCGGCCAGCACCGTCCAGACGGTGCCGAAGGCGCCGGTGTCGGCGGCCGAACGCAGCGCCTCGGCGAGGCGGTTGGGCTTCACCGCACCCGGCACCACCAGTTCGGCCGCCTCCCGGCCGAGCAGGGCGCCGTCCAGGTCGCCCCGGGCGGCGAGCACCAGCAGGGCGTCGACGGCCGCGGTGCGGTCCTCCGAGTGCCGGGCGCCGAGGCCGTAGGCGACCGCGAGGTGCACCGCGGGGCCGGCCGGGCCGCCCGCCTCGGCCAGCACCGGGAGCAGTCGACACCCGCCGCGGTCGTCGGCGTCGGCGCAGGCCGCGAAACGCTCCAGCATCCGGGCGGCGGTCTCCTCCCGGTGGTGGGGCAGGATCGCGGCCCACTGCTCGGAGGCCGGCGGGTTCCACCAGACGTAACGCTGCGACAGTTGGCGGTCCGTCGAGTCGACCAGCCGGTCGGCGTCGGCGGGCAGCCCGGTGGCGCCCGCGCCCGGCTGGTGGACCAGGCGGCGGGTGGCGGAGCGCCGCCGGCCGTTCGGCGCCCGCCCGTTCGACGGCGCCAGCACGGTGGACTCCTGGTGCGGCAGGCCGCCGCCGCGCAGCCAGGCGGTGAGCCGTCGGCCGGCCGGGGTGTCGATCTGCGCGGCCGCGGCGAGCACCGCCGGGTCGTCGGTGGGCGTGACCCGCAGCAGGGCCTGGCCGAGGTCGACCGGGCCGGGGCCGATGTCGGCGGCCGCGTACCCGGCGATCCGCTCGACCAGGACGGCGGCGTCGATCGCGCCGGTGGAGAGGGTCGGGGTGGCCAGCAGGTACGGCACCGGGCGGACGGCCAGCAGCCGCACCGCCTCCTCCAGCCGGGCGGCGATCTGGACGTCGAAGCCGGTGGACCAGTCGTACCGGAAGTGCCCGCGGACGCGCCCCAGGGAGATCTCGGCGGCCCGGGCGGCGGTCATCCGGCCGGCGGCGGCCTCGGCGACCAGGGCGAGGCTGTTCCCGCCGTGCACCCGCAACACCGGTTCCAGGGCCTCGGCCAGCGCCGGGCGGTCCGCCCGGGCGTGCCGGACGAGCCCGTCCAGCGCACGCTCCCAGGGGACGAGCCCGGTGTCCCCGGCGAGCACTGCGCCGAGCTCCTCGGCGAGTTCGGCGGGGGTGGCGATCGGCGCCGGCACCGGCCGGGGCTGCGGCACCGCCGGCAGCAGCTCGGCGTACTCCTCGGCCCGCACCTCGGTGCCGAACAGCTCGGCGGCGCGGACGTGGTGGGCCGGGTCCAGCTGCTCGGCGGCGTCGCGCAGCTCCGGGAGGACGGCGGGGCCGGCCTTCCGCAGGTGCTTGGCGACCACCTTGAGCGCCTGCTCCTGCAGGATGCGGTCGGGGTGGCCGAAGGCGCCGGCGGCGGCGAGCACGACCGGCCCGGCCCGGTCGGGGGCGGTGCGGGCGGCCCGGTCGAGCCAGCCGAGCTGGGTGCGGACGAGCTTCTTCTCCGGGCGGAACAGCACGGTCAGGCAGGCCTCGCCGAGCAGTTCGGCATCGACCCGGCCGGCGGCGTCCAGCGCGGCCAGCACCTGCTGGGCCAGGGCAGCGGTGGTGGAGGGGCCGTCCAGCATGCCGAGCAGGGTGCGGGCGTGCCCGGCGTACTCGTCCTCGGTGGGCGCCAGGGCGCCGAGGATGCTCAGGTGAACGCGGTTGTCGTTCGGCCGGCCGCCGCCGCGCAGCAGCCGGGCGAGGCAGCGGTCGATCAGGTCGGCCCGGTCCAGGACGCCCTCGGCGGCCAGCCGGGCCAGCACGCCCGGCCAGCGCTCGGAGTCGTCGCGGGCGGACCAGGGGCCCTCCAGCTCGGACGCGAGGTCGGGCACCTCGAAGACCCGCGGGGCGAGCACCGGGGTGAACGGGTCCGCGGCCAGCCGGGCGAACAGGTTGCGGCCGGGCGGCAGGGTGCCGAAGGCGGCGTGCCGGGGCTCCGGCCGGGAGCGCTCGCGCACCCACTGGGTGGTGAAGGAGTCGGTGGTCGGCACCGGGCAGCCGGTGGAGCGGACCAGGTACTCCAGCAGCGGGAAGTGCTCCGACCAGCCCCAGCCCGGTGCCCGCCGCTCGGCCAGCCGTTCGGTGACGACCTGCCGCCACTCCGGCGGCTGGCGGTCGATCACCTCGACCAGCAGCGGGTTGCGCCAGCCGGCGCGGTCCTCGAAGGCCCGGCTGCCGATCCACTCGGCGGCCGCGGTGGGCGCGGTCAGGCAGCCGGCGCCGGCCACCAGCAGGGCCGTCCACCGGTCGGGCGAGCTGGACCAGCTGTCCCGCATCTCCTTGCGGCGCTCGCGCAGCGCGGGCACCTCGGCCCGGCGCTGCTCGGGGGTCAGTTCGGCGAGGGCGGCGGCGACACCGGCGGTGTCGCCCTTGCGCACGAGGTCGGCGAGGCTCATCGGACGACCTCCGGCTGCTCGGCGCGGACCAGGCCGACCGCCAGCACGTGCTTGCACGGTCCGCGCCCGCCGCGGTACTTGGCCCACCACAGGCAGGTGCAGCCGAGCTGCCCGTCCGCGCCGGTGCGCACCCGCTGCACGTGGTCGTCCACGGTGACGACGGCCGTGGCGCCCTCCAGCCGGACGGCGCCGGCGGCGACAAGGGCCCGGGCGGCCCGCAGCCGCGGGTTGTGCACCTCGGCGCGCCCGGCCTCGTACGGCAGCCGGCGGTGGAAGTAGGCGGCGTCCGCGAAGTCGTAGCCGATCTGGCCGGCGGTGCCGAGCCGGGTGAGTGCGGCGCGCACCCGCGCGACGGGCAGGCCGGACTGCTCGGCGAGCTCGGCCGGGTCGATCCGCGGCTCCCAGGCGAGCAGGGTGGCGATCAGCTCCGCGTCCTGGGCGGAGCCCTCGGCGGCCAGCGCGGTGAGCACCCCGCCCTCCCCGGAGAAGCCGCGCGAGGCGTCCGGGGACAGCGTCAGGGTGAGCCGCATCCCGGGCAGCACGACCTCCCAGGCGGAGGCGGCGGGGCCGTCCGCACGGGCCGGCCCGTACACCCGCAGGGCCAGGGCGTGCCGCAGCACCCGCTGCAGGGCGGCCAGCCGCTCGGGGCCGGGCAGGCAGACCGCCCCGGGTACCGGGCGGCTGGTGGGGCGCAGCGTGCGGCCGGCCGGGACGACCCAGCCGACGGTGGAGCCGCGGCCGCCGGAGCGAGGCAGCGAGCGCAGGAAGCGGACGGCCTCGGCGGCGGGCAGTTCGGCGCGCAGGTCGAAACCGGCGGCGAGCACCTGGGTCTCGGCGAAGCCGCGCAGCCAGCGGTCGGGCAGCGGCACCTTCTTCTCCACCACGGGCCCGTCGAGGGTGGTGACCTCCAGGGCGTCCGGGCCGACGGCCATGTGCAGCGGCTCGCCGGTGCCGATCCGGCTCAGGCCCTCGCGGAGCGGGTTGTTCACGTCGACGTTGGTGGTGCCGTACCCGATGTCGTCGCCGTCGAGGCCGTCGGCGAGGACGTCGAGGCGGGCGTGCACGCCGCAGCAGCCGGAGAAGGACTCGAAGCGCAGCCGGTCGCCGCCGGCGGTGACCACCGGGTCGAGGGAGGCGCGCAGCAGGGGCTGGTAGTAGCGGGCGGCGGCGACGTCGGCCACCGCGAGCAGGGCGGCCGCGGCGGCGCCCGGGGAGGTCAGGAAGCCGCTGAAGAAGCGCGGGTTGGCGGCGGCTCCGAGCGGGCCGGCGCCGCCGGAGGTCTCCAGGGCGAGGCTGCGCCCGGCGGTGCTCTCCTGCACGGCCGAGGAGCGCAGGTAGGCGTACGTCTGCACGGCTTGGGTCATGGCGAGGACGCTAGGGGTGGGCACTGACAGGGCGTCCGATCTGTAACGTGTTCTTGTTCCCATCGGCACCACGGGTAACCCAGGTCACACCCTCCCCCGGGGGCGATCTGCCACTATGGAGCGGTGACAGACGCCATGGAGCAGGGGATGCCGGCCGACGACTCCGTGCCCCCGTTCGTCGATCTGCTGTGCATCGAGGAGCTGGACGAGAACCTGTTCCGCGGCCGGTGCCATGCCGGCGCACCGATGCGCGCGTTCGGCGGGCAGGTCGCCGCGCAGGCGCTCACCGCCGCCGGCCGGACGATCGGGGCGGACCGCGCCGTGCACTCGCTGCACGGGTACTTCCTGCGGCCGGGCGATCCGCAGCGGCCGATCGTGTACCAGGTCGACCGGATCCGCGACGGCTCCTCCTACGCGACCCGGCGGGTGACGGCGGTTCAGCGCGGCGAGGCGATCTTCACCATGTCGGCCTCGTTCAAGCGTCCGGAGGAGTCCGGGGAGCGCCAGCGGACGATGCCGCCGGTGCCGGGCCCCGAGGAGCTGCCGGACCCGTTCGTGGCCTGGGAGCAGGCGAACCCGGAGGACTTCGCCAAGTCGACCGGCTTCCGCGCGCTGGAAATGCGTTTCCTGCCCGCCGACGCGCCCGGGATGCCGCCGGAACTGCCGGGTGTCCCGCAGCAGTTCGTATGGCTGCGAACCGGCACACCGCTGCCCGAGGACGACCCGCTGCTGCAGGTCTGCGCCCTCACCTACCTCTCCGACCTGACGCTGGCGTCCACCACCGCCCTGCACCTGGAGCCGCACCGCTTCGGCCGCAAGGAGCCACGGCGCACCCTGCTGGCCTCGCTGGACCACGCGATGTGGTTCCACCGGCCGTTCCGGGCCGACGAGTGGCTGCTGTTCGCGCAGCGCAGCCCGTCCGCCTCGGACGGCCGGGGGCTGGCGCTCGGCGAGTTCTACAACCGGGACGGCCAGCTGGTGGCCTCCGCGGTGCAGGAGACACTGCTGCGCGAGCGGCGCGCGACCCGTCCGTGACCGATCGCGTCATACCCGTACGACACCCCGGGCCGTATGATGGTGAAGGTGACCAAGGTTGACCTGTCACCACGTCCGGTGGAGGCGATGTCGCCCCGTCAGCTCGAACGGCGCAGGAACCTGATCGCGGCCGCCCTCTCCCTGGTGACCGAGATCGGTGTCGAGCGGCTGCAGATGCGCCAGGTGTCCGAGCGCTCCGGGGTCGCCCTCGGGACGACCTACCGCTACTTCTCGTCCAAGGACCACCTGCTGGCCGCGGCGATCGCCGAGTGGCACCGCTCGCTGCTGACCGATCTGGTGTCCGAGGGGCGCGGGCGCCGCGCCGGGCCGTCCGCCAGCGACCGCATGGTGCGCTTCGTCCGGCACGGCATGCGCGCCTACCAGCGGCAGCCCGAGCTGGCCCGGCTGAGGGTGTCGGTGGCGGCGTCCACGGACCCGTTCGCCAGTGAGGCGCTGCAGGCGATGGCCCGGGCCGACGGCGCCGCCCTGCTCGCCGTGATGGTGGAGGTGCCGCCCTCGGCCGGCGACGTGGTGCGGCACATCGTCGGGCACGCCTGGCAGGGCGAACTGACGGCCTGGGTGACCGGCCGCACCACACTGGACGACGCGCGGCGCCGCCTGGAGGACGTGGTGCGCCTGGTGCTCACCCCGTACGAGGCGGCCGATCCGGCGGCCTGACGGCGGCTCTCGGGCCGACCGGCACATGGGGGGCGGCGTCACGGCGCCATGGCTGTCGCCCTGCCGCCGCTCCTTCTCCCACCCCCATGTGCCGGTCGGCCTTAAATCGGCCCTAAGCCTTCCTGACGTTCCTTGACCGCGGCCCGGCAGGCGCCGACGCTGGACGGACTCCGACCCAGGAACACCCCTCGGCCTGCCCCCGACCACGAGGAGTCCTGTCATGAGCACGACCTCCCGCCGCCTGCTGCTCGGTGCCGCCCTCGGCGGTGCGGCCTCCGCCGGACTCCAGATGGTCGCCCGCGGCGACACCTCCGCCGCCCCGGCCGTCGCCGCCTGGCAGCTGCGCTGGTCCCCGTCCGCGGCCCACGACGGCCTGCGCGCCTTCGAGACCGTCGAGGACGACCGGGCCGGCTCGCACCCCTCCGCCCGGCCGCACATCACCACCGACGGCGACGCCTACCGCTGGACCATGCACACCGTCGACCGGGACTCCGACACCGACCGGCAGCGCCACGAGGTGACCGGCATGCGCACCCCCGCCGGCAGCGCCCACCTGCTGTGGAAGCCCGGCGAGACCTGGCGCACCACCTACTCCGTGTACATCCCGGCCTCGCTGCAGGCGACCACGACCTTCACCCACATCATGCAGATGAAGCAGCCCGGCAACGGCACCTCGCCCATCGTCGTCCAGTCGCTGCGGCGGGTCGGCGGCGCACAGACCGTCGAGCTCAGGCTCCCGGAGTCGGACGTCCTGGTCGGCCGCACCGCGCTGGAGCCGCTGCACGACCGGTGGGTGGACGTCGACTTCCGGATCAGGATCGGCGACGGGAAGAAGGGCATGGTCCGCTGGATCCTCCGCAGCGGCGGCAGCACCGTGGTCGACGCCTCCCGCGAGGGCGTGGACACCTTCCTCGCCGACCGGGTCCGCCCCAAGTGGGGCATCTACCGCTCGCTCGGGGACACCTCCGGCTCGCTGCGCGACTGCCACCTGCTGATCCGGAACATGCGCGGCTACCAACTGGTCTCCGGCGCGTCCGGGGTCTTCCGGGCCGAGGAGGCGCGGCTGCACCGCGGCCGCACCGACACCGAGCACCCGGGATACAGCGGCGCGGCCTACGCCGTCCTCGAGGAGGGCGCCGGCGGGCAGGCCGAGTGGGAGGTCGAGGCGGCCGCCCCGGCGAGCGCCACCCTGGCCCTGCGGTACGCCAACGGCGGCACCGCCGACCGCCCGATGGACATCGCGGTGAACGGCACGCGGGTGGTGGCCGCGCGGCCCTTCCGGCCCACCGGCGGCTGGGGCAGCTGGGCCACCGTCTCCGTGCCGATCACCCTCAGGACCGGCGCCAACACCGTCCGGGTCACCGCCGCCACCGCCGCCGGCGGCCCCCACCTGGACCGGATCGCGATCTCCTGACCCGGCCGATCGCGTCAGACCACCGTCACCGGATGCACCACCACCGCGCCGAAGAGGTAGCCCTCCCGGTTGAACTCCGCCTCCGCCGGCTGGACGGCACCCCGCCCGTCGGTGGCGCGGGCCCGCAGCCCGTACCTGCCGGGCGCCGGAGGCCGCCAGTCCAGGCACCACCGCGTCCAGCCGTGGCCGGCCGGCGGGTCGAGCAGTTCGGCCGGGCGCCAGACGAGGCCGCCGTCGGTGCTCACCCCGACCTCCCGGACGGGGCCCGTCCCCGACCAGGAGCGGCCGCACAGCCGGTGGCTGCGGCCCGCCGCCAGCACCGCGCCGCGGGCCAGCTCGAAGGCGCTCTTGACGACCTGTCCGGTGAGCGCCGGCCCGCCGCCCTCCGGCTGGGCCGGGCCGAACAGCCGGTAGTACTCGGTGTTCCACGGCGATCCCAGCGGCCGGTCGGCGACCTCGACGTCCCCCAGCCACTTGATCGAGGCGACCCCCACCCAGCCCGGCACCACCAGCCGGGCCGGCGCACCGTGGTCCGGCGGCAGCGGCTCCCCGTTCATCTCGTACGCCACCAGCACGTCGGCGTCCAGGGCCTTGGCGATGGGCAGCGGCCGGCGGACGTGCCCCAGGTTCCGGCCGCCCACCGTGTACTCCGGGTCGAGGCCGCTCGGCAGCACGTCCACGGCGTCCGGGCCGAGGCCCGCGGCCCGCAGCAGGTCCGCGAGCGGGACGCCGCGCCAGGCCGCCATGCCGACACCGCCGAGCCCCCACGGGGTGCCCGGAGCCGGCGTGCCCTGCTGCTCGGCCCAGAAGCGGCGGCCGTTCCCGGCGCACTCGAGGACGGCGTCCACGGTGCGGGCGGGCAGGGTACGCAGGTCGGCCGCCGAGAACTCGGCGCCGCCGCCGCGCAGCGCACTGCCGTGCACCCGCAGCCGCCAGGTGCGCGGGTCGATCAGCGGGGTGGCGGTGTGGTTGCGGACGAAGAACCGCTCGTTCGGGGTGTACAGCCCGGTGCCGGCCAGGGTGTCCCAGCGCATCTCGGCACTGCCGCCGTGCGGCACGAACCACTCCCGCGGCAGCGGTTTGACGATGCCGCCGCCGTACGGGGGCGGACTCCCGGAGGGCACGACTCCCACGGTAGTACGGCCGACCGGGTGACGGCACGCCGTCCGGTCACCGGCCCTGAGCTGCGACGACGGACTCGACGCCGGGCGCCCGCCCGGACTTCATCCGCTCGTGGCCGTCCTTTCACACCGATCTGGAAGGCTCCTCGGCATGCTCGCACCATCCACCACTCCCGTACCGCAGCCGCGCTTCCTGCTCCCCCGGCGCCACCGCCGCCGGCTGGCCTGCGCCGCCGTCGCCGCCTCGCTGGCCCTCGGGGTTCTCGGCGTGGCCGCCACCGCGGAGACCGTCCGGCACCAGCAGCGCGCCGAGGCCGCGCAGGCGGCCCGCTGAGCCGACCGAGTGGTGCCGGGACCTCCGGCGGCCGATACTGCCGTCATCGGCACAAGCCCCTGGAACGAAGGGGTGGTCCCATGGCCACCGGCACTGTCAGGACGTACTTCCGCGGCCACGGCTACGGCTACATCACGCCCGACGACGGCGGGCCCGAGCTGACCGTCTACTACGACTCGATCGTCGACGCACCCGACCACGTCCTGGCCGACGGGCAGCGGGTCGAGTACGACGCCACCGTCCAGGAGTTCCGCGAGGTCGCCGAGCGCGTCCGCGCCGTCGAATGACGGAGGACCGCTCAAGGGCGATGCACCCCGCCGCGTGCTACGGGCGGGAGTGGCGGCCGGTGCCCGGGGCGGGGTGCAGTTCGAGCTGCGGGGCGTAGCGGGCGGCAGGGGCGCGGAGCACCCAGTTGCGGCCGGCCGGGGCGATCAGCTGCATGCGGTGGAGCAGGTCGAGGACGTCGCGGCGCAGCGCCGTGCGGTCCGCGAGGTAGTCGCACTCGGGCCGGTCCGGCAGCCCGTAGTCGTCGGTGATGTCGCCGAGGGCGCCGTCTATCAGTGCGTCCGGGACGAGGACGGCGGGCGGGGCGGCCTCCTCGGGCAGCGGCCGGAGCTCCTCCACCAGGCGCTCGGCGAGCAGCAGGGCGGTCGGGGCGATCGGGCCGCCGCCGGCGTCGGCGAGGTCGGAGAGTTCGTCGGCCGGGTCGAGCAGCGCCATGCCCTCGCTGCGGATCTCCGCCTCCAGTCCGAGGAAGTCGGCGAAGAGTTCGGCCTCGGCGGGCAGCCGGCCGAGCAGCCAGGTGCGTTCGGTGGCGGCGAGTTCGTCGACGAGGACGACCGGGTTCTCGGCGAGCAGTCGGCGGACGGCCGGCGCGGGGCCCGCGGCCGGGCCGGCGGCGGCCGGCGCGGGTTCGGCGAGCAGGGTGCGGGCGAGGTCGCGGTCGATGGCGAGGCCGCCGTCCGGGTCGCTGGTGACGACTTGCCACTCCGTCAGCAGCCCCAGCACCTCGGGTCGTTCCAGCTCGGGTATCCGGCCGTCGGCGGCTGCGCCGAGGGCGAGCACCAGGGCGGCGTACCCGTCGGGGCGGAAGCCGGGCAGGGTGCGGCCGGCCAGCGGCGCCTTGTGCAGGCGGGCGTGGGCGGAGCCGACGGTGAGCGGGTAGCCGAGGAGTTCGCCGAACCGTTCCGCCAGCCAGTCGGCGTGACGGTGGATCAGCGGGAAGCCGGCGCCGTGCGGGCCGTGCGCGGTGACCAGGGGGTGGGCGAGCAGCAGTCGGGCCGCGGTGCGGCGCTCGCCGACGACCGCGCCCTGGCCGGTGCTGCGGCTGCGCTCGGGCCGGCGGTGGCGTCCCGGGGCGGCCTGCGGCGGGACGCGGCCGCCCGCGCCGTCCTGCCGGGCCCGGCGCAGCCCGCGGGTGCGGCCGGCGGCGGGGGCGCGGTGCACGGTGGGCCCGTGCCACCAGCTGGCGGGGGCGTTCGGCGCGCCGTGCGGCTCGGCGGGGCGCCCGCCGAGGTGCCGGGCGGGGTAGAGGCCGAAGACCGCGGTGAACAGCTCGTGCGCGGCCGCCTCGTCCGCGTCGGCGAAGCGTCTGGCCAGCAGCTCGGCCCGCGGGTACGCACCGGTGCGCGCGTGGACCGTGAGCTGCCCCGCCCCGCCCAAGCGCCCGTCCGCCGCGCCGCTGGCCGCCTCCCGGGCGCCGGCCGCGTACTCGTGCTGCTCCATGTCGCGTCCCAGCCTAGACGGTGGCCGGGCGGGGAGGGGAAGCCTCCGCCGGTCGGCCGGGCACCGGCTGCTACGGACGGGTAATCTCACCTCTTCCGCACACGTGCGGCGTCCCCTATCGTCCTCGCATGCCGAACCTGCCCGACGTCGTGCGGTGGTCGATCCCCGCCTTCGTGCTGCTCACCGCGCTGGAGGTGCTCTCGTACCGGTTCCACCCGGACGAGGACGAACAGGGCTACTCCGCGAAGGACACCGCGACGAGCCTGTCGATGGGCCTCGGCAGCCTGCTGTTCGACGCCGCGTGGAAGATCCCGATCGTGGCCGTCTACTCGGCGCTGTACGAGCTGACGCCGCTGCGGGTGCCGCTGCTGTGGTGGACGGTGCCGCTGATGCTGCTGGCGCAGGACTTCTGCTACTACTGGTCGCACCGCGGCCACCACGTGGTCCGCATCCTGTGGGCCTGCCACGTGGTGCACCACTCCAGCCGCCGCTACAACCTCTCCACCGCGCTGCGGCAGCCGTGGACGGGCGCCACCTCCTGGGTGTTCTACCTGCCGATGGTGGCGCTGGGCGTGCACCCGGCGGCGCTGGCCTTCTGCTCGTCCGTCAACCTGGTCTACCAGTTCTGGATCCACACCGAGCGGATCGACCGGCTGCCGCGGCCGGTCGAGTTCCTGTTCAACACGCCGTCCCACCACCGGGTGCACCACGCCTCGCAGGGCGGTTACCTGGACCGGAACTTCGGTGGCATCCTGATCGTCTTCGACCGGCTGTTCGGCTCGTTCACGCCGGAGACCGTCCGGCCGGTCTACGGCCTGACCAAGAACCTGGAGAGCCACAACCCGCTGCGGGTGGCCACCCACGAGTACGCGGCGATCGCCCGCGACGTGGCGGCCGCGCACAGCTGGGGCGACCGGCTCCGCCACCTCACCAAGGGGCCGGGCTGGCAGCCCGCCCGCACCGAAAGCCCGGAGGGCACCCCCGCATGACCGTCACCGCACGACTGCGCGCCGCGCGCGGGCTCGTCACCGCCTTCGCCGCCACCTCGGCGGCCCACCTGGGGGCGATCGCCACCGGGGCGACCGGGCTGCAGCACGCCACCAAGCCGGCGCTGATGCCGCTGCTGGCCGCGCACAGCCTGGCCTCCGCGGAGCGCGCTCCGAAGCTGCTGGCGCCGGCCCTGCTGGCGAGCACCGCGGGTGACGTGCTGCTGCAGGTCGGCGGGGACACCGCCTTCCTGGCCGGGATGGGCTCCTTCGCGGCCGCGCACGTCGCCTACGTGATCATGTTCGCCGGGCAGGGGGCGTTCTCGGACCGGCGGCGCACCCTGCTGGTGGCGGCGGCCTACGCGACGGCCTGGGCGGTGATGATCACTCAGCTGTGGCCGGACCTCGGCTCGCTGCAGATCCCGGTGGCGGCGTACAGCCTGCTGCTGGCCTCGACCGCGGTCTCCTCGGCGGGCCTGGGGCTCACGACCGGCATCGGCGGCGGGCTGTTCCTGCTGTCGGACAGCCTCATCGCGGCCCGGCTGGCCGGCTGGAAGCTGCTGCCCGGCCACAACGTGCTGGTGATGGCGACCTACGTCGCGGCGCAGTACCTGCTGGCGCGGGGTGCGCTGCGGGCGGAGGAGGCCCGGACCGCACCGGCCTCCGGGTCGCCGCAGTCCGAGCGCGGGGACGGGGCGGCCGGGGCACGACTCGGCGCCCCGGCCTGATCGGGCGGGGCGCCGGGCGGACCGAGCCGCATCAGGACTGCGGTGCGCGGCGTCGCAGCAGCCAGAAGCCGCCGAGTCCGGCCGCGACCAGCGCACCGCCGGTGGCCAGCTCACGGGCGCCGGTGCCGGCCACGGAGCCGCCGGTGCCGGTGGCGATGCTGCCGTGCGGCTCGGGGGCGGTGCTCGCGTGCTGGCCGGGCTTGGTCAGCGGTGCCAGCACCCCGACGCTGCCGCTGAACGCGTCGCCGTTGGGGCACTTGCCGTCGATGCCCCAGGACGCGGGCTTCTCGGTCACCTGCTCGGTGAAGGTCAGCTCGGTCGCCGAGAGCAGCGCGATGGAGCCCGTGTAGGTGCCGTTCGGGCCCGCGGTCAGCGTGACCGTGCCGCCGGTGAACGCCTTCGAGCTGGCTGTGATCGTCTTCGTCGTGCTGGCCGGGCAGGTCACGTTGACGGTGACCTTCTCGCCGGGGGCGGCCTGGGCCGGGGTGACCTTGGCCGGTTCCGGACCCTTGGCGGGTGCCGCGTGCGCGGTCGGCGCGGCGAGGGCGAGCAGGACGGCCGTGCCGAGGACGGCGGCGGTACGCGGGATGCGCATGCCGGACCTCCAGGTTCTCGGATGCGGCCGGGGGCGGGGTCGCCCCGTGGTCGGTCGGCTGCACCCGGTCATGCCCGACGCTAGGCAGCCCCGCCCCGCCCGGCCACCGCACAGCGACCGTTCGAGTCCGCACCGTCACTGCACGTAAGCTCCGGAGGGAGCCCGGAACCCGTACGCGCCGAGTTGCCCGCATCCGAATTGCGCAGTTCTCCCCGCGTCCCCTGTTGACCGGCCTAGAGCTCCAGGTCGACCACGACCGGGGCGTGGTCGGAGGTGCCCTTGCCCTTGCGGGCCTCGCGGTCGACGTAGCTGTCGGTGACGGCGTCGGCGAAGGCCTTGTTGGCGAGGGTCAGGTCGATCCGCATGCCGCGGTTCTTCGGGAAGGCCAGCTGGCGGTAGTCCCAGTAGGTGTAGGGGTGGTCGTACTTGAGCGGCCGCGGCATGACGTCCTGCAGGCCGGCCTCGTGCAGGGCGGCGAGGGCGGCCCGCTCGGCCTCGGTGACGTGGGTGAGGCCGACGAACTCGGCCGGGTCGAAGACGTCCGCGTCGGTGGGGGCGATGTTGAAGTCGCCGAGCACCGCGAAGGGGCGCTCGCCCGCGGCGTCCTCCAGCACCGTCTGCCGCAGCGTCTCCAGCCAGGCCAGCTTGTAGCGGTAGTGGGCGTGGTCGACCTCGCGGCCGTTGGGCACGTACACCGACCAGACCCGGACGGGGCCGCAGGTGGCGCCGAGGGCGCGCGGCTCGACCTCGGGCAGCAGGGCGTCGTCGGCCAGGTAGCCGGGCTGCTCGGGCAGGCCGCGGACGACGTCGTCCAGCCCGATCCGGGACAGCACGGCGACGCCGTTCCAGCGGCCGGTGCCGTGGGCGGCCGTCTCGTAGCCGAGCGCCCGGACCTCCTCGTACGGGAAGGCGTCGGCGGCGCACTTGAGCTCCTGCAGGCAGAGCACGTCGGGGGCGGCGCTCTCCAGCCACTCCACGAGCTTGGGGAGCCGGGCGGTGACGGAGTTGATGTTCCAGGTGGCGATGCGGACGGTCACGGCTGGCGGCCTTCCCGGGTGGTACGGACAACGGGCGCGGACGGGGCGGGCGCCCAGAAGGCGCCCACCCCGAACATACCGCCCGGCACCGACAGCGCCGGGCCGTCAGCGGGCGGGCCGCACCACGGCCGCCGAGCCGCCGCCGCGGCGCACCGGTTCGGCGGCCGCCCGCCAGCGGCCGTCGGGCAGCCGCTCCACGCCGGTGGCGGCTCCGATCTCCGGGGAGGGCGCGAACACCTGGCCGAGCGCCTCCAGGCCGGGCCGCTCGGGCAGCGCCAGGAAGCCGGACTCGGCCGCGGTGGTCGCGGCGTTGCGCTGGCTGGCCCGCGGTGCGGCGATCGCCTGTTCCAGGGTCAGCCCGCGGTCGAGCCGGCCGAGCAGCACCTGGAGCACGGTGGTGATGATGGTGGCCCCGCCGGGCGAGCCGGCGGCCAGCAGCGGACGGCCGTCGCGCAGCACGATCGTCGGCGACATCGAGGAGCGCGGCCGCTTGCCCGGCCCCGGCAGGTTGGGGTCGGGCACGCCCGGGACGACCGGGGTGAAGGAGAAGTCGGTCAACTCGTTGTTGAGCAGGAAGCCGCGGCCGGGCACGGTGATCCCGCTGCCGCCGGTCTGCTCGATGGTCAGGGTGTAGGAGACGACGCTGCCCCAGCGGTCGGCGACCGTGAGGTGGGTGGTACTGGGGCCCTCGTACGCCTCGGTGACGGCGGGGCCGCTGCTGCCGCAGGCGGCCGGGTGGTAGGGGTCGCCGGGGGCGAGCGGGCTGGTCAGGGCGCGGGCCGGGTCGAGCAGGCAGGCGCGGGCGGCGGCGAAGGCGGGCGAGAGCAGCCGGTCGGTGGGGACGGGCTGCGCGGCGGGGTCGCCGACCCAGCGGTTGCGGTCGGCGAAGGAGATCCGGGAGGCCTCCAGGAAGCGGTGGTAGTACTGGATGGCGTCCAGGTGGCCCACGTCGGAGTGGGAGAGGATGCCGAGCGCCTCGCCGACGGTGGTGCCGCCGCTGGACGAGGGGGCGATCGAGTAGACCTCGTTGCCGCGGTAGGAGACCCGGGTGGGTTTCTGCTCCAGCACCCGGTAGGCGGCGAGGTCGGCGCGGTCGACCTTGCCGGGGCGGGCGGTGCGGCCGGAGGCCGGGTCGACCGGCGGGTGCTGCAGGGTGTTCACGATGTCGGCGCCGATCGGCCCGCGGTAGAGCGCGGCGGTGCCGTCCCGGCCGAGCTGCCGGTAGGTGGCGGCGAGGTCGGGGTTGCGGAGCTTCGAGCCGACCTCGGGCAGTGCGCCGCCGGGCAGGAACAGCTCCCGGGTGGCCGGGAAGTCCTGGAACCGGGCCTGGTTGGCGGCGGTCTGGTCGCGGAAGGTCTGGTCGACGCTGAAACCGTGGTCGGCGATCCGCTCGGCCGGGCGCAGCACCTCGGCGAGCGGCCGGGTGCCCCACAGCCGCAGGGCCTTCTCCCAGGTGGCGGCGGTGCCGGGGACACCGACGGACAGGCCGCTGGTGACGGCGTCGGCGAACGGCAGCGGCTTGCCTACGGCATCGAGGAAGAGGCCGGTGTCCGCCGTGCGGGAGGCGGTCTCGCGGCCGTCGAGGGTGGAGACCCTGCCGGTGCGGGCGTCGTAGTGGACGAAGTAGCCGCCGCCCCCGATGCCGGCCGAGTAGGGCTCGGTGACGCCGAGGGCGGCGGCGGTGGCGACGGCCGCGTCGACGGCGTTGCCGCCGCGGCGGAGCACCTCGATGCCGGCCGCGGTGGCGTCCGCGTCGACGCTGGCGACGGCGCCGCCCCAGCCGGCGGCCTCGGGGGTCTTCGGTAAGGCCTCCGCAGGCGCCGCCCCGGCGGGCGCGACGGCGCCCAGGACGAGGGTGGTGGCGAGTGCGATCGGCGGGACGAGTCGGGCCAGTGTCCTCATGCGTGAGCCTCCTGAGGCAGCGTCAGCTCTCCGTTCTGCCACAGGCGCGGTGGGCAGGACAACAGCACCGCCGGCCACTACCCGCGGGTAGTTTCGTTACCGCTCCGACGCCGACCCGCAGCGGATCGGCATGGCCGGCATCTCCTACGGCGCCGGCATCAGCCTGCTCGGCGCCGCCTTCGACCCCCGGATCAGCACGGTCGCCGCGCTCAGCGGCTGGGCCGACCTCGCCGACTCGCCCTTCAGCGACGAGACCCAGCACCTGCAGTCCGCCGGGCTGCTCGCCGTCGCCGACCACCTGACGGGCCGTCCGGGCGACGAACTGAAGACGGTTCTCACCCGCTACTTCGGCAGCGACCGGGAGAACGAACCGGCCATCCGCGCCTGGGCCGCGAAGCGCTCCGCCGCCACCTCTACGACGTGGACGCACTCGGCGTCGGGCGGCTCGTCGCCCACGCCCCGTACACCTTCCTCGGCCGCACCCCCGGGCGGCGGTTCACCGCCGACATCCGGATGCAGGCCACCGCCTCGCCCTGGTCGTGGACGGCGTCGACCCGCTCTACATCACCCACGACCCGGCCCTCGCCACCCTCGCCTTCGGCTCGACGGCCGAGGACCCGTCCTGGGTCTCCGTACCGCTCAAGTAGGAGACCGAACCCACAGGGGCAGCATCACAGGGGCGCGTGGGGGCACCCCGATGGGTTGCCCGAGTGCCTACGACAGCTTGCGGCGGCGTTTGACGGTGCGGAAGCGGCGGGCCACCTGGCGGGCCAGGTCGGCGGCGCCGACCAGGCCGGCCTCGTTGCCGAGGGCGGCGTGCACGATGCCGGCCTCGGGGCGGAAACCGCGGCCGGTGAGGGTCCGCTTGAAGGCCTCCTGGGCGGGGCCGAGCAGCAGGTCGCCGGCCTCGGAGACGCCGCCGCCGACGACGAAGCGGCCCGGGTCCAGGGCGGCGGCCAGGTTGGCGATTCCCACCCCCAGCCAGTGGCCGACCTCGTAGAGGAGCTCCACCGCTACGGCGTCGCCCTCCCGGGCGGCCTCGGTGACCAGCGGTCCCGTGATGCCGTCGGCGGCGCCGCCGGCCCGGGCCAGCAGCGGCTGGACGACGGGCGACTCCTCGGCGACCAGCTCCCGTGCCTCGCGGACGAGGGCGTTGCCGGAGGAGTACTGCTCCCAGCAGCCGCGGTTGCCGCACGGGCAGCGGTGGCCACCGGGCACCACCTGCATGTGGCCGAACTCCCCCGCCAGGCCGTACTTGCCGCGGTCGACGAAGCCGTCCCGGACGACCGCGCCGCCGATGCCGGTGCCGAGGGTGATCATCACCATGTGGTCCTCGCCGCGGCCGGCGCCGAACCGCCACTCGGCCCAGGCCGCGGCGTTGGCGTCGTTCTCCACCACCACCGGGAAGCGCAGCCGTTCGCTGAGCGCCTCCTGGAGCGGCTCGTTGCGCCAGTTGAGGTGCGGGGCGAACAGCACCTTGGAGCGGTCGGCGTCCACCCAGCCCGCGGCGCCGACGCCGACGGCGTGCACGTCGTGCTTGTCGGCGAGCTGCAGCACCAGGTCGACGATGACGTCCTCGACCACCTTGGGGCTCTTGCTCTTGTGCGGGGTCTCGGTGCGGACGCGGTCCAGCACCCGGCCCTCGCCGTCCACCACGCCCGCCACCACCTTGGTGCCGCCGATGTCCACGCCGACCGTGGGCAGCCGCAGCACGCCCGGTGGCAGGGCCCGCCGCCGGCGGTCGGCGCTGCGCGGCCCGAGGCCGAACAGGGTGGGCAGGACGGCCGGCCGCTGGGTACTGTGCGGGCTGGTCACGGGGGCGGGGGCTCCTTCGGGTCGGACGGCCGGTGCGCGGTCCGGCTCCCCGCCATCCTCCTCCCTCCCCGCGGGCCCGCCGCGACCGGCCTCGGCGGCCGCGGCGACTCCGGGGGAATCCTCATCCGAATGACCGCAGGTGCTGCCCCGTTCGAGGGATTCGCACAGCCGGCTGGCAAACTGGGCTGCGCCGCGCGGGGGATTCACACGGAAACGTGATGTTCCTCTCAGGTTCTGCTCAGTTTGGGACGGAACCGATTCGCGGTTTCCATCTGTCTGATCACATCGGAACGCGTACGGGCAAGCGGGACCCGTGCGGCCTGCGACCCGGATACGAGAACCTGAATGCAACTGACCGGAACCCCCTTCCTCGTCGTCACGATCGTGCTCGTGCCGATCTCCATCGCGGCGGCACTGCTGCTCTGGGGCAGGGTCCGCGGCCCGCAACCGGTCCAGGTGCTGAGCAGACTGGTCATGATCCTGCTCTGCCAGGTCACGGCCGTGCTCATGGTGTTCGTCATGGTCAACAACGCCAACCTGATCTACGGCAGCTGGGACGACCTGCTCGGCACCGGCAACCACGTCCGTGCCGTCCCGCAGGTGCCGGCCGACGGCGGCCCCGGCGGCCCGGGCAACGACTCCAAGTCCGAGCCCAAGGTGACGCAGCAGTTCAAGGCCGTCGACGACCCGATGGTGCCGAAGGACGTCAAGCGCACCGATCTCAAGGGCCGGCTCTCCGGCGTCGACGGCGAGGTGCTGGTCTGGCTGCCCCCGCAGTACGACGATCCCGCGTACAAGGACAAGACCTTCCCGGTCGTGGAGCTGATCCCGGGCTTCCCCGGCTCCTCCAGCACCTGGTACGGCACCCTGAAGGTGTCCGAGCAGCTCAAGCCGCTGATGAAGGAGGGCAAGGTCGCGCCCTTCATCCTGGTCTCCCCGCGCACCCTGCTGCTCGGCCGCAGCACCGACACCGGCTGCGCGGACGTGGCCGGCAAGGTGAACGCCGACACCTGGCTCTCGCGGGACGTGCCGAAGATGGTGCTCGACAACTTCCGCGCCGACTCCTCGCCCGACCGCTGGGCGGTGGCCGGCTACTCGGCCGGCGGCCACTGCGCCGCCAAGCTGGCCCTCTCGCACCCCGACCGCTACCGCGCCGGCGTCAGCCTCTCCGGCTACAACGACCCCGCGACCGAGAAGGACTCGCTGACCGCCAAGGACGCGCACCTGCGCGAGATCTCCAACCCGCTGAACATCCTCAAGCACGCCGCCCGGCCGCCGAAGACCTCACTGTTCGTCAGCGGCAACAAGGGCGACGGCTACGAGGGCGGGCTGGCCCTCCAGCAGGCGGCCAAGTCGCCGACCAGCGTCACCGTGGTGGAGACCACCGGCCCGCACGCGGTCGACGTGTGGAAGCCGTTGCTGCCGCAGGTGTTCACCTGGCTGACGGGCATCATCCCGGCCAAGCACTGACGCCGGGCCGACCTCGAACGGGCCGCCCCTCCGCTGGGAGGGGCGGCCCGTTCGGCGTTCCGGCCGGGCACCGCCGCTCCCGGCCGTCGGTGCGTCAGGCCAGCTCCAGGGCCAGGTAGAAGTCCACCCGGTCCTCCAGCCGGGACAGGTCACGGCCGGTCAGTTCCTCGATCCGGCCGATCCGGTAGCGCAGGGTGTTCACATGGACGTGCAGCTGCGCGGCGCAGCGCGTCCAGGAGCCGTCGGAGCGCAGGAACGCCTCCAGGGTGCGCACCAGGTCGGCCTGGTGCTCCAGGTCGTAGGCGATGACCTTGTCGAGCAGCCGG
The DNA here is from genome assembly GCF_040680995.1 of Kitasatospora sp. NPDC051914. NCBI lineage: Bacteria > Bacillati > Actinomycetota > Actinomycetes > Kitasatosporales > Streptomycetaceae > Kitasatospora > Kitasatospora sp. NPDC051914. The sequence continues at coordinate 46,801 of NZ_JBFAXX010000006.1, read as the reverse complement.
CTGCGGAAGGCGCGGCGCACCTCGTCCGGCACGGCGGCGAGCAGCAGCACGTGCGAGGCGAGCTCCTCCGGCCCGGCGACGCAGACCCGGCCGACCCGGGCGGCGGCGATCCGGCGGGCGTGCCGGGCCTCCTCCAGGGCGCCGCGCAGGCCGTCGGCCTCGCTGGCGGGGGCGGAGACGCCGACGGTGATCCGGCCCTCGGAGCCGAGACCGGACTCCAGCGGGGCGAGCAGTTCGCGCAGCGCGTCCGCGGGCACCCCGGTGTCGGCGGGAGCGGGCAGCACCACGACGGCACCGCTGCCGGCGCCGGCCACCAGGGCGCGGTCGGTGGCGTCGGTGAGCGCCTCCTCCAGGACGGCGCGGACGGTGCCCTCGGGCAGGCCGGTGCCCTCGGCGGAGAGGATCAGCCAGGAGTCGGCCGACTCGGTGCGGCCGCCCTCGTACTTGGCGGCCATCGTGGCGGAGGCCTGCAGCGCGCGTGAGATCTCCAGCGGGTCGGCGTCCCGCTGGAGCAGGACGAGCACCTCGTCGGCGATCCTGCGGCGCAGCCGGCGGCCCTCGTCGCGGCGGGTGCGTTCGGCGGCGACCAGCCGGGCGAGGTTCTCGGCGAGCTGCTGGCGCTTGGCCGTCCACTCGGTGACGTCGCCGGCGACGACGAGCAGCCAGTCGGCGAGCGGCACTTCGTCGGCCGGGTCGGCGGCGGCCGGCAGCAGCGAGTACGCGCCGGCGGCGAGGCGGGCGCGATGCGGGGGACGGCGGCGCTGGCGCTGGGCGGCGAGGTGGGCGCGGACCAGCTGGTCGCGGTCCTCGGCGGTGAGCCGGTCGGCGGGCCCGGCGACCACCCGGCCGGTGGGGGTGAGCACCCAGCAGTCGAGGTCGAGGTCGCCGCCGAGCAGGTCGAGGACGGCGTCGAGGCCGCCGCCGCCGGCGGCGGAGACCAGCAGCCGGTGGCGGTCGACCAGGGCGGCGAGGTCGGCGGCCCGGTCGGCGGAGACCTGTCGGCCGACGAACTCGGCGACCGTGCCGAAGGCGACGTCGTCGGGCACCACGAGCAGCGGCATCCGGTGCCGGCGGCAGGCGTCCACCAGGTCGTCGGGCACCGGGCCGACCTCGGCCTCGCCGGCGGCCAGCGCGACGGCGCCACCGGCGGCGAGGGTGCGGACGAAGCGCTCGGAGTCGTCCGGGCCGGTGCGCCAGAGCATGCCGGTGAGCACCAGTTCGCCGCCGTGCAGGTACCGGCCCGGGTCCTGCAGGTCGGTGGTCATCACACCGCTGACCTGCCGGTCGAGCTCTTCCTCGGCGGTGAGCAGCCGTAGCCGCGGGGCGCCGGGGGCGAGCAGGTCGCGGACACGCATCCGCAGACTCCTTCGTGCTGGAGGGTGGGGGTCGGGCGGTTGTGGGGCCTCACAGTGTGCACCAGGTGCACGGCTCGGGGCTTGCCCGACGGAACCGTCCCGACCGGCCCGCCGATCACGGGCTCGTCGCCTCACCGTCACGGCCGGATTACGGTCGTAGATGGCGGTAGGGAAACCGCTGGACCGGGCACTTGTCAGCCTTAGAGGAACGTACAGGATGCCGGGCAGGACCGGCGCGCGGGCTTCATGCCATCGGTGACTGCCAGTGGGCCCCGTCACAGCGGTTCACTGGCCACACGCCACCGGAACACCCCGGTGACCGGAGCTCAACGCCGAGGCAACGAAGCGGTAGCAAGGTCCGAACACCGAGTCCGGGGCACTGTGCCCACTGTCCGGTTGGCGACGACTTGAGGAGACACCCGCATGGAGTTCCTTCGGCCCGCTACGTGGGACGAGGCGCTCGCGGCGAAGGCTGAGTACCCGACCGCGCTGCCCATCTCCGGCGGCACGGACGTCATGGTCGAGATGAACTTCGACGTGCACCGGCCATCCGCGATTCTCGACCTGAACCGCATCGGCGACCTCGCCACCTGGTCGATCGACGGCGACGTCGTGAGGCTGGGCGCCGCGGTGCCCTACAGCCGGATCATCGACGAGCTGTCCGAGCCGCTGCCGGGCCTGGCGCTGGCGGCGCACACGGTCGGCTCGCCGCAGATCCGCAACCGGGGCTCCGTGGGCGGCAACCTGGGTGCGGCCTCGCCCGCCGGCGACTCGCACCCGGCGCTGCTGGCCGCCGGCCGGGACGTCTTCGTGGAGGCGGCCTCGGTGCGCGGCACCCGGCTGATCCCGATCGACGACTTCTACACGGGCGTCAAGCGCAACAGCCTGGAGGCGGACGAGCTGATCCGCGCCGTGCACATCCCGGTGGCGGACGGCCCGCAGCAGTTCTCGAAGATCGGCACCCGCAACGCGATGGTCATCGCGGTCTGCGCGTTCGGCTTCGCCCTCCACCCCAAGAGCCGCACCGTCGGCACCGGCATCGGCTCGGCCGCCCCCACCCCGCGCCGCGCCGTCGAGGCGGAGGAGTACCTGCAGGGCGTGCTCGCCGAGCGCGGCCTGTGGGAATCCGGCGACCTGCTGGGCTCCGAGGTGGTCCAGCGGTTCGGCGAGCTGGTGCGCGCCGCCGCCTCGCCGATCGACGACGTCCGCGGCACCGCGGACTACCGGAAGCACGCGCTGGCCGTGATGGCCCGCCGCACGCTGACCTGGACGTGGAACGACTACAGCAAGCAGATCAGGAGCGCGGCATGAGGGTCACTTTCACCGCCAACGGCAAGCCGGTCGAGGCCGACGACGTCTGGGAGGGCGAGAGCCTCCTGTACGTGCTGCGCGAGCGGGTCGGCCTGCCGGGTTCGAAGAACGCCTGCGAGCAGGGCGAGTGCGGCTCCTGCACGGTCTACCTGGACGGCGTCCCGGTCTGTTCGTGCCTGGTCGCGGCCGGCCAGGTGCAGGACCGCGAGGTGCGCACCGTCGAGGGCCTGACCGAGGAGGACGGCGAGCTGGGCCTCGTCCAGCAGGCCTTCGTCGACGCCGGCGCCGTGCAGTGCGGCTTCTGCACCCCCGGTCTGCTGGTGCAGACCGACGCGCTGCTGGCCCAGGACCCGCAGCCCAGCGACACCGACATCCGCGAGGCGCTGTCCGGCAACCTGTGCCGCTGCACCGGCTACGAGAAGATCATGGACGCGGTGCGGCTCGCCTCCGCCCGCACCTGCGCGAAGGCGGTCTCCGAATGAGCGGCACCCGCACCATCCAGGGTCAGAAGAACCTGCAGAACATCCACCAGGCGAGCAAGGACGGCATCGGCGGCTCCCCGCTGCGCCCGGACGGCACCCTGAAGGTCAAGGGCGAGTTCGCCTACTCCTCGGACATGTGGCACGAGGACATGCTGTGGGGCATGGCGCTGCGCTCGCCGCACCCGCGGGCCAACATCCTGTCGGTGGACATCTCCGAGGCGCTGAAGGTGCCCGGCGTCTACGCGGTGCTGACCCACGAGGACATCCCCGGTTCCAAGTACTACGGCCTGGAGATCCAGGACCAGCCGGCGCTGGCCATCGACAAGGTCCGCTACCACGGCGAGGCGATCGCCCTGGTCGCCGCCGACCACCCGGAGACGGCCCGCCGCGCGGTGAAGAAGATCAAGGTCGAGTACGAGGTGCTCACCCCGATCACCACCGAGGAGCAGTGCCTCGACCCGGAGACGTACGGCTACGTGCACGAGCCGCACGAGTACAAGTCGCACGGCTCGGGCAACATCTGCCACAGCCAGAAGCTGGTCTCCGGCGGCGGCGTGACCGACGAGATCCGGGCGCTGGCGGACGTGATCGTCAAGGGCACCTACGAGGTCGGCATGCAGGACCAGGCCTTCCTCGGCCCGGAGTCCGGCCTCGCGGTACCCGCCGAGGACGGCGGCGTCGACCTGTACATCGCCACCCAGTGGCTGCACGTGGACCGCCAGCAGATGGCGCCGGTGCTGGCCCTGCCGGAGGAGAAGGTCCGGCTCACGCTGGCCGGCGTCGGCGGCGCCTTCGGCGGCCGTGAGGACCTGTCGATGCAGATCCACGCCTGCCTGCTGGCCCTGCACACCGGCAAGCCCGTCAAGATCGTCTACTCCCGCGACGAGTCCTTCTTCGGCCACGTGCACCGCCACCCGGCGAAGATGACCTACGAGCACGGCGCCACCCGCGACGGCAAGCTGGTCTTCGCCGACTGCCGGATCGTGCTGGACGGCGGCGCGTACGCCTCCGCCTCCCCCGCGGTCGTCGGCAACGCGGCCTCGCTCGGCCACGGCCCGTACGTCATCCCGAACGTGCGGATGGAGGCGATCGCCCTCTACTCCAACAACCCGAGCTGCGGCGCGATGCGCGGCTTCGGTGCGGTGCAGGCCTGCTTCGGCTACGAGTCGCAGATGGACAAGCTGGCCGCCGAGCTGGGCATGGACCCGGTGGAGCTGCGCCAGATCAACGCCGTCACCCAGGGCGACTTCATGCCGACCGGCCAGGAGATCGACGCGCCGGCCCCGGTCGCCGAGCTGCTGCAGCGGGTCAAGGACATGCCGCTGCCGCCGCCGCTGGACCTGGAGGACCTGGACGTGCGCACCCTGCCGGGCGCCCTGTCCAACACCTCGCACGGCGAGGGCATCGTCCGCGGCATCGGCTACTCCGTCGGCATCAAGAACGTCGGCTTCTCCGAGGGCTTCGACGACTACTCCACCGCCCGGGTGCGCCTGGAGGTGATCGGCGGCGAGCCGGTCGCCATGGTGCACACCGCGATGGCGGAGGTCGGCCAGGGCGGCGTCACCGTGCACGCCCAGATCGCCCGCACCGAGCTCGGCGTCGAGCAGGTCACCATCCACCCGGCCAACACCGAGGTCGGCTCGGCCGGCTCCACCTCCGCCTCCCGCCAGACGTACATGACCGGCGGTGCGGTGAAGCTGGCCGCCGAGGCGGTCAAGCAGGCGCTGATCGACAAGGGCCGCCGCCGCTACGGCTGGGAGCACAAGGACATCACCCTGGTCGGCGGCAAGGTCGTCTCCGAGACCGGCGGCGTGCTGGTCCCCATGGTCGACCTGCTCGGCGACGAGGCGATCGACCTGACCCGCGAGCACCACCACCGGCCGACCGTGCCGTTCGACAAGGAGACCGGCCAGGGCTTCGGCCACGTCCAGTACACCTTCTGCGCCAACCGCGCGGTGGTCGACGTGGACGTGGAGCTGGGCCTGGTCAAGGTGGTCGAGCTGACCGCCGCCCAGGACGTCGGCAAGGCGCTCAACCCGCTCTCGGTGGTCGGCCAGATCCAGGGCGGCTGCACCCAGGCCCTCGGCCTCGCCGTCATGGAGGAGATCGTCGTCAAGGACGGCAAGGTCCGCAACGCCTCCTTCACCGACTACCTGATCCCCACGATCCTGGACACCCCGCCGATCCCGGTGGACGTGCTGGAGCTCCCCGACCCGCACGCCCCGTACGGGCTGCGCGGCGTCGGCGAGGCCCCCACCGTGTCCGCCACCCCGTCGATCGTCGCGGCGATCCGCAACGCCACCGGCCTCGCCCTCAACCGGGTGCCGGTCCGGCCGGAGCACCTCACCGGGACGCTCTAGCCACACCGCGCAGGACCTCCCCGGGGCGGCGACACGTCTTCCCCGCCGCCCCGGGGGCGCACCACAACTCCACACACCGGATGTGCTCCACCCGCTGCCCCACCCACGCCGGGGACCGGCAGCGGCACGCACCACCCCATCCGGTACGCGGACCCGCCGCGTGCCGACCGTGAGTCGAACAGTCCCCCTTAGTGCCTACCTCCCACAGCCTGGCATTCAGGTCGGCTCGCCCACCCCAATCCCCTTTGAACCTTGGGAGTGGACATGACCCGGATCCCCACGGAGCCCGGTACCACTGAAGACAGACCTGCCACCGGCGACGCCCTCACGCCGCCGGCCGTCACCCCGAAGAACCCGCTGGACGCGTACTTCAAGATCTCGGCGCGGGGCTCCACCCTCGCCACCGAGCTCAGGGGCGGCATCACCACCTTCATGGCGATGGCCTACATCGTCCTGCTCAACCCGATCATCCTGAGCGGGGCCGACGTCAACGGCGTCAAGCTCGACCACTCCGCGCTGACCACCGCGACCGCGCTCGCCGCCGCGGTCACCACGATCCTGATGGGCGTGGTCGGCAACGTGCCGCTGGCCCTCGCCGCCGGACTCAGCGTCTCCGGCGCCATCTCCGCACTCGTCGTGCCGCACACCACCTGGCCGCAGGCCTTCGGCCTGTGCGTGATCTACGGCCTGCTGATCGTCCTGCTGGTGGTCTCCGGCCTCCGCGAGAAGATCATGAACGGCATACCGCTGCCGCTCAAGCACGCCATCACCATCGGCATCGGCCTGTTCGTCGCCATCATCGGCCTCTACAAGGCCGGCTTCGTGCACACCGGCGGCCCCACCCCGCTCTCGCTCGGCCCCTTCGGCGAGCTGGCCGGCTGGCCCGTGCTGATCTTCTCGCTCACCCTGCTGACGATCTTCGTGCTGATGGCCCGCAACGTCCGCGGCGCCATCCTGATCGGCATCGCCGGCGGCACCGTCGTCGCCATGGTCGTCAACGCGGTCGCCGACCTGCCCGCCAAGACCTGGGCCAGCTCGGCCCCGGTGTGGCCCGGCAGCCCCGTCTCCGCCCCGGACTTCAGCCTCTTCGGCCACGTCGACCTGTTCGGCGCCTTCGGCGGCCAGGGCATGGGCGCGATCAGCGCCTCGGTCGCGGTCTTCACCCTGGTGCTGGCCGGCTTCTTCGACGCGATGGCCACCATCATCGGCGTCGGCACCGAGGCCGGCCTGGCCGACAAGAAGGGCCGGATGCCCGGTCTGTCCAAGGCGCTGTTCATCGACGGCGCCGGCGGCGCGGTCGGCGGCATCTCCGGCGCCTCCGGCCAGACCGTCTTCGTGGAGTCCGCCACCGGCGTCGGCGACGGCGCCCGCACCGGCCTCGCCTCCGCCGTGACCGGCCTGTTCTTCGCCGCGATGCTGTTCTTCTCGCCGATCGCCGGCATCGTCCCGGTCGAGGTCGCCGCCGCCGCCCTCGTCGTCATCGGCTCGATGATGATGAGCCAGGCCCGGCACATCGACTGGTCCGACCGCGAGGTCGCCATCCCGGCCTTCCTCACCTGCGTCCTGATGCCGTTCACCTACAGCATCACCGCCGGTGTCGCCGCCGGCGTCATCGCCTACACCGCCATCAAGGCCGGTACCGGCAAGTGGCGCGAGCCCGGCCCGCTGATGTGGATCCTCACCGCGGTCTTCGTCGTCTACTTCGCCCTCACGCCCGTCAAGGCGTGGCTCGGCGTGCACTGATCGCCCCGGCCGCCGTACGGAAGCCCGGCTTCCGTACGGCGGCCGCACACCCGGTTACCCCGTCCTAAGGAGCACCCACCCATGCAGGACATCGCCGCGCAGCTCAACGCCTGGCACGCGTCCGGGCGCTCCTTCGCCGTGGCCACCGTCGTCGGCGTCTCCGGCAGCGCCCCCCGCGACCCCGGCGCCGCCCTCGCCGTCGACGAGACCGGCGAGGCGATCGGCTCGGTCTCCGGCGGCTGCGTCGAGAGCGCCGTCTACGACCTCTGCCAGGAGGCGATCCGCACCGGCGAGCCCGTCCTCGAGCGCTTCGGCTACAGCGACGAGGACGCCTTCGCCGTCGGCCTGACCTGCGGCGGCATCCTCGACGTCTTCGTCCAGCCGGTGGTGCCCGGCGCCGACCCGGCCATCGACGCCGGCATCGCGTACATCGCCTCCGGCACCCCCGTGGCGCTCGCCCGGATCGTCTCCGGCCCCGACGCCCTGCTCGGCGCCGCCGTCGCCGTCACCGCCGACACCCACCACGGCAGCCTCTCCCCCGCCGCCTCCGCCACCCCCGGGCCCACCGCGCTGTCCCTGGAGCGGTCGGTCGTCGCCGAGGCCCGCGCCATGCTGGACGCCGGCCGCACCGGCACCGTCGTCCTCGCCCTCGACGGCCGCCCCTGCGACCCCACCGACCAGGGCACCGTCACCGTCTTCGTCGAGGCCTGCGTCCCCGCCCCCCGCATGATCGTCTTCGGCGCCATCGACTTCGCCGCCGCCGTCGTCCGCATCGGCAAGTTCCTCGGCTACCACGTCACCGTCTGCGACGCCCGCCCCGTCTTCGCCACCCCCCGCCGCTTCCCCGACGCCGACGAGGTCGTCGTCGACTGGCCGCACCGCTACCTCGACGCCCAGCACCACCGCATCGACGGCCGCACCGTGCTCTGCGTCCTCACCCACGACGCCAAGTTCGACATCCCGCTGCTGGAGCGCGCCCTGCGCCTGCCCGTCGGCTACGTCGGCGCGATGGGCTCGCGCCGCACCCACCGCGACCGCAACACCCGGCTGCGCGAGGTGGGCCTCACCGAAACCGAGATCGCCCGCCTCCGTTCCCCGATCGGCCTCGACCTCGGCGCCCGCACCCCCGAGGAGACCGCCGTCTCCGTCGCCGCCGAGATCGTCGCCCACCGGCGCGGCGGCAGCTGCCTGCCCCTCTCCGCCGGCGACGGCCCCATCCACCACGACCTGGCGGCCGCTGCACCGGAAGCGGAGGAGCCCCGGCCGCACGCCGCCTGACCCTCCGGCGGTCCGGGTGCGGGGCCACCGCCGCAGCGGGACGCTGGAAGTCGTGGACCTCGCCGACGAGGCCTCCCTGATCACCACGGTCGAACCGCTCTGGCTGCAACTCGGCGCCGACGTCGAGGTCGTCCCCTGCGTCAACGCCGACGAACTCCGCACCGGCCTCAACCGCCTCGCCGACCGCTCCTGAAGCAGCCGACCCTGAGACGACCGACCCCGGCCCTCAGTCGGCCTCGCCGGCCGGCACCACCCACCGCGTCGGCTGACCGGTGACCTGCGCGATCATGTCGTAGTCACCGTCGTAGTGCAGCACGGTGACGCCGTGGCGCTCGGCCGTGGCGGCGATCACCAGGTCGGCCGTCGACACCGCCCGCCAGTTGCCCGCGCCGACCAGCAGCACCTGGACGTCCAGCGCCCGGTCCCAGACCTCGTCGGTCGTCGGCAGCCGGTCGAAGCCGCGCATCTCGTCGCGGATGCGCTCGGCCTCGGCCTTCGACCGGGCGCTGCGTAGGACCTCCAGTTCGACCGCCGCGCAGACGGCCAGCAAGCCGGCGTTGTGGAGCGGTTCCACCGCCCTGCGGACGGCCTGCTTGGGGAACCGGGCGAGTGCCGAGGTGTCGATCAGGAAGCGTTCCGTCATGCCGCCCGGTGCCCCGTATCACCCTCCACCGGACCGGTGAGGTCCGGCAGGCCGCCTTCGGCCAGCCAGTTCAGGAAGGACTCCCGTTTCCGACGCTTGATCGCATCGGCGAGCGCGGCGTTCACGGTGGCCACCTTCGTGGTGGTGCCGAAGATCTCCGCAGCCTCGGCCAGCAGCTCGTCGTCCACGTCTATCACCGTGCGCGTCATGGCAACCTCCCGAGGCCGTGATATCGAATCCCATGCTATCCGATATCACGGCCCCGGAGGCCGTCAGCCGACGTCGAGGCGGGCGAGGCGGCGCAGCAGGGCGGGGCTGAGGCGGCCGAGGAGACGGGCGGCCTTGGCCTCGAAGGTGACCGGGACGACCGGCTTGCCGGTGCGGACGGCGCGGAGGATCTCGGCGGCGACCTTCTCGGGCGGGAACCCGCGGCGGGCGTAGGCCTTGGTGGCCTTGGCCTGCTTGGCGGCCTGCTGTTCGGGGTCGGTGCCGGAGAAGGTGGTGGTGCTGGTGATGTTGGTGGCCACGATGCCGGGGCAGATCGCGGAGACGCCGATCCGGTGCGGGGCGAGTTCGGCCCGCAGGCAGTCGGAGAGCATCAGCACCCCGGCCTTGCTGGTGGCGTACGCGGCCAGCGACTTCGCCGGCAGGTAGGCGGCGGCGGAGGCCAGGTTGACGATGTGTCCGCCCCTGCCGCGGGCGACCATCAGGTTGCCGAAGGCCCGGCAGCCGTGGATGACGCCCCAGAGGTTGACGTCCAGGACGCGCTGCCACTCCTTCTCGGTGGTCTGCAGGAAGGTCCTGGCGTGGCCGATGCCGGCGTTGTTGACCACCACGTCGGGCACGCCGTGGGCGGCGGCGACCTGCTGGGCGAAGGCGTCCACCGCGGCACCGTCGGAGACGTCCACCCGGTAGGCATGGGCGCGCGGGCCGACCAGGCCGCAGAGTTCGGCGGTGCGTTCGGCGGCGGCGAGGTCGAGGTCGCAGACCACGACGCGGTCGCCCTGTTCGGCGAAGGCGAGGGCGGTGGCGCGGCCGATGCCGCTGCCGCCGCCGGTGACGACCGCGAGCCGGCCGCCGTCGGGCGGGCCCTGGACGTGGCCGGCGGCGACCCGGGCGACGTGTTCGCGGACGAGGTGGGCCACGGTGGCGCCCTTCTCCAGCAGGGCCGACCAGTGGCCGGCGTCCAGGGTGCGGCGGGTGAGGTGGGGCACCCAGCGCTCCAGGCCCTCGGAGAGGAAGGTGGAGACGTACCTGTCCCGCTCCAGGGTGATCAGCTGGACCGGCACCTCGGTCGGCCGCTCCCGCGGACTGCGCAGCACCGGGCGGAAGTTGGCCCGGTACAGCTCGATGCCGCGGACGGCGTCGCGGTGCAGGGTGGGCTGCGGGTGGCCGGCCCGCGGGGTGACGGCCTCCATCCGGTGCAGCACCGTCGGCCACGCGCGGGCCAGGAACAGCCGCCAGACGGCCGGCGCCAGGTACGGCAGCTGGAAGGCGGTGATGTACCAGGAGTGCGCGCCCTGGACGAGGAGTTGGCGCAGGTGCCGCGGGGTGGGGCGGCGCATCCGGTGCCTGATCCAGTGGCCGATGTGGTCCAGCGAGGGCCCGGAGACGGTGGTGTAGGAGGCGATCCGCCGGTGCGCGCCGGGCTCGGTGACGGCCTCCCAGGACTGGATGGAGCCCCAGTCGTGCGCGACCACGTGCACCGGCTCGTCCGGGCTGACCGCGTCGGCGACCGCGAACAGGTCGGCGCCGAGATGCGCCAGCCGGTAGCCGTCGCGCGCCGCGGGAACGCCCGAACCGCCGGCGCCGCGCACGTCGTAGCGCACCACGTGGTGGTCGGTGGCCAGCTCGGCGGCGACGTCGTCCCAGACCGCATGGGTGTCCGGGTAGCCGTGCACCAGCAGGACGGTGGGGTGGGCCGGGTCGCCCTGCTCGTACACGGCCAGCGGCAGCCCGCCGGAGTGGACGGTGCGGCGGCGGATGGTCATGCGGCCTCCTCCTGGAGCGTCCAGCGCCGCACGTGCGGCAGGTCGTCGTCGAGCCAGTACGCGTCGTCCTCCGTGACGACGAGCAGCTCCTCGAACTTGATGCCCACGTCCCGGAAGCCGATGTGCGGCTCGACCGCCCACAGGCCCGGGGTGGGGGCGTGCCGGGAGGACCGGCCGTCCGCCCAGAGCGGGGAGCGGCCGTGCAGCCGCTCGCCGATCAGCTCCCGGCCGAGCGTCTGGAGTGTACGCACGCCGAAGCCGAAGAGGGTGACACCGGCCGGGCCGCGGGCGGTGGTCCTGGTCACCCGGTGGCCGATCACCCGGCCGGGGTAGACGCGGTGCCGGTTGTCGTAGCCGTGCACGGCGAGCTGGGCGTCGACGGCCGCGTACACCTCGTTCAGCGGCTTGCGGGCCCTCACCTCGGCGAGGATCAGCTCCCGGTAGACCTTCAGGTCGGCGGCGAGGCGGTCCCAGACGGGGTTCTCCCCGACCTTGCCGCCGTAGCCGATGTCGGCGGTGTAGCCGTCCACCACGGGCGCGCAGTCCAGCACGTACGGCATGCCCTCCTCGAGGCGCCGACCTCCGGCGAAGAACTGCAGCGGGGTGTGGAAGTGCCGGAAGGCGGTGCGGTCGCCGAACCAGGCGAACGGCACGTGGAAGTAGTCCTGCACCCCGGCCCGCTCCAGGCAGCGGCGCAGCTTCGCGGTGGCCTGGCGCTCGGTGACGCCGGGTTCGATCCAGGCGGCGACCTGTTCGGCGCAGTGGTAGGCGAGCTGCTGGGTCTCGCGGAAGCGGGCCAGGTCGTGCTCGTCGTACGGGAAGGTCACGGCTCTCCTCGGCGGTTCAGAGGTCCAGGACGAGGGTCTCGCCCTCGGCGGCGCGGGATACGCAGGGCAGCAGGGCGCCGTCGGCCCGCTCCGCGGGGGTGAGCCGGCGGTCGCGGTGCTCGGGCGTGCCGTCGAGCACCCGCACCCGGCAGGTGCCGCAGAAGCCCTGTTTGCAGGAGTACGGGAGGTCGGGGCGCAGTTCGCGGGCGACGTCCAGCGCAGACCGGTCGGCGGGGACGGCCAGTTCGGGGCCGTCGGTGCCGAGCCGCACGGTGAACGGGTGCCCGCCGGTGACCGGCGCGGCGCCGAAGCGCTCGAAGTGCAGGGCCGCGGCGGGCGAGGCGTCCAGGGCCTGCTGCACGGCGGCGAGCATCGGGGCGGGGCCGCAGCAGTAGACGGCGGCGCCGCGCGGGGCGCGGGCCAGCAGGTCGGCGGCGTCCGGCGGGCCGTCGCGGTCGTCGGTGCGGATCTCCACCCGGGCCGGGTCGAGGGCGCGCAGCTCCTCGGTGAACGGCAGCGCGTCCGCCGTGCGGCCGGTGTGCACCAGGCGCCAGTCCAGGCCCAGGGCCCGAGCCTGACGGGCCATCGGCAGCAGCGGGGTGATGCCGATGCCGCCCGCCAGGAGGAGCACGGCGGGTTCGGCGCAGAAGGCGAAGCCGTTGCGGGGGCGGCGGGCGGTGAGGACGTCGCCGACCCGCACCTCGTCGTGGAGTTCGACGGACCCGCCGCCGCCGTCGGCGACCCGGCGCACCGCGATCAGGTAGCGGTGGCGGTCCGCCGGGTCCCCGCAGAGCGAGTAGTGCCGGCGGCGGCCGGACGGCAGCGTCAGCTGGAGCCGGGCACCGGGCTGCCAGGCGGGCAGCGGGCCGCCCGAGGGCTCGGCCAGGTGGAGGGCGGCGACGCCGTCGGCGACGGCGCGGTGGCCGGCGACCACCAGCCGCAGCGGCGGGATCGGGGACGGGGCCGGTCTGCGGGGGCTGCGGCGCAGCCCGGGGCTGCCCAGAGCCGGGCTGTAGTGGTCGCCGAAGGCGGCGAGCCACCGCATGAACCGGTCGTCCCGGGGACGGCCGTAGAGGTCGGGAGGCGGAGTGACGAGATCCATCGAGAGCGGCTCCGGGACGGGTCGGACGGTGAGCTGTCAACAGGGCGCGGGTGGTGCACCCATAGGGGCGCGGGGAACTGCGCAATCAGAGGGCGGGCATCCTCACAGACAAGGGCCGGCCCTGGGTCGTGCAGTGATCCGCATCCGAATTGCGCAGTTCCCCGCGCCCTGGCGCTTCAGCGGGCGGCAGCCGCACGCGCGGCCGGCGAGGTGGCCAGGTAGCTCAGGGCCTGGCTGGAGGAGCCCTCGTGGGTGGGGTGGTAGCCGGGCTTGAAGTAGCGGACGGCGGAGCGGGCCATCGCCCGCGGGTCGGGCAGCAGTCCGCGGCGGGCCTGGATCCGTGCGTCGCGCCAGGTGGGCCGGATGCGGCCCTGCAGTTCGGGGTCCGCGGCGAGCAGGAACCGCACGCCGCGGACCCACAGGTGCACCAGCAGTGGTCCGGAGACCAGCATGCCGCGGACCCGCCGCAGGTAGCCGGGGTCGAGGTGGACGAGCAGGTCGTAGGCGACGCTGCGGTGCTCGACCTCTTCGGCGCCGTGCCAGCGCAGCAGGTCGAGCATGGTGGGGTCGGCCTGGGCGCGGTCCAGGCCCGGGGAGTTGAGCGCCCAGTTGCCGAGGAAGGCGGTGAAGTGCTCGATGGCGGCGACGAAGGCGACCCGTTCGATGACGTTCTCGCGGCGCCGGCGGCCCGTCAGGCCGGGCTTGTCGCCGAGGACGCGGCGGAAGAGCCAGTCGACCTGACGGACGTACGGGCGCGGGTCGAGGCCCTGGCCGAGGAGGTGGTCGAGGACTTCCTGGTGGGCCTCGGCGTGGATGGCCTCCTGGCCGATGAAGCCGAGCACCTCCTCGCGGAGCTGCTCGTCGGTGATCATCGGCAGGGCGTCGGAGAAGACCCGGACGAACCAGCGCTCGCCCTCGGGGAGCAGCAGGTGGAGCACGTTGACGGTGTGGGTGGCGAACGGCTCGTCGGGGATCCAGTGCAGCGGCAGGCCGGACCAGTCGAACTGCACGTCGCGCGACTCCAGGACGAGGCTGTCGTGGACGCGCGGGGGCGGGGTGGGACGGGGCATGGGGGAGCCTCCTGGCCTGCAGTGGCGGCTTCGACCCTGGCAACGTACTCGCGGGTAGCAGGCCCGGCAAGGGTCTTATCGACATTGAGTCTAATAAGTTTGCGCCCCGGCATTCCCACAGTGGTCTGAACCAGCTGCGGCCTGAGCCGAAGGGCCCGCCGGCGCCGAAGGGGAGAAGCGCGGGAGCGAAGCGACGGAGCGACGACCGTGGGCGCCGGGTCAAGAGGGCCCGGAGGCGAGCAAGCGAGCAACGGCTAGCATGCCCCCGCGACCGAGGACCTGCGGCTGTCGCCCGCCCGTCTGGCCAGCCTGGCGCTCTGCGCGGCGGTCTGCACCGCCGCTTCCCGCTGCTGGCCGCCGGTGCCCGCAGCTCCGAGGACGGCTGGTGGTGGGCCGCGGCGGAGGTGGTCGGCGGCGTGCTGCTCTGGCTCGCCGGGATGTTCACGGCCACCGCGCTCGGAGCTGGCGAGGAGGTGCCCGGCACGTACGAACCGGTGCTGGCCACCGGCAGCACGGTGCTCGGCGCGGTGGGTTGCGGGCTGCTCGGGGTGGCGCTCGCCGACACCCAGCTTCGGCCTGTGGCCGGCCGTGGGCGCCGTGCTCCTGCTGCTGCTCGCCGTCCTGGCCGCCCGGCCCGTCCGGCGGCGCCGGACCGCCGAGCTGACGGCCCACCGGCGCAGCCTGGAACAGCTGCGGCGGCTGGCGGAGCACGGCGTGACCGTCCCGGCACGGTCACCGCCGTGGACGGCGCGGACACCGTCTCCGACCCCTCCCACCCCGAACTCGGCGTCACCGTCCGCTACACCGCCGCCGACGGCTCGGACCGCACGCTCCGCTTCGTCCGGATGTTCCCGGTCCACGACCTCCCGCGGCGCGGGCAGCGCGCCACCGTCCGCCACCACCCGGACGACCCGACGGACGCCCTCTCCGAACTCGACACCGACCCGGCCTGACCGAAGGCCCGCCCGACTGCCCCGGCAGGCCCGTCCTACACCGCCATGGCCAGCATCAGCGGGGCCGCGCGGCGGGCGAGGAGTTCGGCGGCGGCGCGGAGGCGGTGGGTCTCGGCGGCGGGGAGGGAGGTGGCCAGGCAGCCGACGGTGGAGCCGGCGGTCACCGGGACTGCGGCGCAGACGGTGCCCAGTGCGTACTCCTGGATGTCGAGCACCGGGACGGTGGCCGGCTGCTGCTCCAGCCGGTGCATCAGCTGCTCGGGGTCGGTGATGGTGCGGGAGGTGAGCCGGGCCACCGGGTGGCGGGCGAGGTGGTCGCGGCGGCCGTCGTGGTCCAGCTGGCTGAGCAGGCACTTGCCGATGGCGCTGGCGTGGGCGGTGGCCCGGAAGTCCACCCATTCCTGGACGGCGGGTGCCTGGTCGGTGGCGGAGACGGCCTCCACGGAGAGTTCGCCGTCGTGGTAGCGGCTGAAGTAGACGGCGGCGCCGAGTTCGTCGCGCAGGTCGGCGAGCTTGCGGTGCAGCCGGGCGCGGACGAGCTGTTCGCGGTTGTGCTGGCCGAGCAGGGTGAGGGCTCCGCCGAGCACCCATACGCCGTCCTCGAAGAGCAGGTAGCCCTCCCATTCGAGGGTCTCGGCGAGTTCCCGGACGGCGGCCGTCTGGAGGCCGAGTTCGCGGGCGAGCCGGGCGGTGTCGATGCCGTGCGGGTGCCGGTCGACGGCCTCGAGCAGCCGCAGTGCGCGGTGCAGCGGCCCGTAGGGGTTCGGGTGGCCGTGGGCGGGCCCGCTCCGGCGGCCCCGACTCGGTGCCGACATGGGCGTCCCCTTCCGCTCGCACGTGCGCGCGGCGCACGGCCGCGCACCTCCAGCGTAGCTGCGCCGACGGCCCGTGCGAGGGTTCTCCGCCGGATGCGGTGAAAGGATCGTGAGCACCCGTCAGGTTCTGCTGATGCCGATGGGCCCCTCCCCCACTGCCCTGGGGGGAGGGGCCCGGTCTCACGGGGCCGGTCAGGCGTCGTCGCGGGCGCGGAGCTTCTTGACGGCGGCCTCCAGGCGGCTGCCGTACTCCTCGTCGGCGGCGTGGAAGTGGGCGAGGTTCTTCTCCACGATGTCCTCGCGGCCGACCTGGGCCAGGAAGCCGGCCAGGTTGGCGATCAGGCGGTCCTTCTCACCGTCGGACATCAGCCGGTAGAGCTCGCCGGCCTGGAAGAAGTCGTCGTCCTTGGTGTGGGCGGGGGTGGTGTAGGTGCCGGTGTGGCCCTCCACCCGGACGGGGGCGGCGAGGGCGGCGTCGGTCTGCACCGGGCCGTCGAAGGAGTTGGGCTCGTAGTTCTTGGCGCGGCCGGCCTTGTTGAGGGCGCCCAGGCCGTCGCGGCCGTAGTTGTCGGCCTCGGTGGCGCGCGGGGCGTTCACCGGCAGCTGGGTGTGGTTGACGCCGAGGCGGTAGCGCTGGGCGTCGGCGTAGGCGAACAGCCGGCCCTGGAGCATCTTGTCCGGGGAGGGGCCTATGCCGGGCACGAAGTTGTTCGGCGAGAAGGCGGCCTGCTCGACCTCGGCGAAGACGTTCTCCGGGTTCTTGTTGAGCACCAGGCGGCCGACCTTGACCAGCGGGTAGTCGGCGTGCGGCCACACCTTGGTGAGGTCGAAGGGGTTGAAGCGGTAGGTCGCCGCCTCGGCCACCGGCATCAGCTGGACGTACAGCGTCCAGGACGGGAACACCCCGCGCTCGATGGCCTGGTGGAGGTCGCGCTGGTGGCTGTCGGCGTCGCCGCCGACCACCTCGGCGGCCTGCGAGCCGTCCAGCGAGCGGATGCCCTGGTTGGTCTTGAAGTGGTACTTCACCCAGTAGGCGTCGCCCTGCTCGTTGACCCACTGGTAGGTGTGCGAGCCGTAGCCGTTCATGTGCCGGTAGGAGGCCGGGATGCCGCGGTCGCCGAACAGCCAGGTGATCTGGTGGGTGGCCTCGGGGGCGTGCGCCCAGAAGTCCCAGACGTTGTCGGCCTCGGTGATGCCGGTGTACGGGTCGCGCTTCTGCGAGTGGATGAAGTCGGGGAACTTGATCGGGTCCTTGATGAAGAACACCGGGGTGTTGTTGCCGACCAGGTCGTAGTTGCCCTCGGCGGTGTAGAACTTCAGCGCGAAGCCGCGCGGGTCGCGCACCGCGTCGGAGGCGCCCAGGTTGCCGGCCACCGTGGAGAAGCGCAGGAAGACCTCGGTGCGCTTGTTGACGGCCGACAGGAAGTCCGCCTTGGTGTACTGCGACACCTCGTCGGTGACCTCGAAGTAGCCGTACGCGCCGGAGCCTCGGGCGTGCACCACGCGCTCCGGGATGCGCTCGCGGTTGAACCGGGCGAGCTTCTCCAGCAGCTGCTGGTCCTGGATCAGCAGCGGGCCGTACTCGCCGGCCGAGGCGGAGTTCTGGTTGTCGGCGACGGGCGCGCCGGATTCGGTGGTCAGGGTCTTCGGCATGAGGGTCCTTCAGTAGCAGCGGTGCAGTGCGGGGGGTCGGTGATCAGACGCCGAGGAGGCGCCAGACGGCGGCGGCGCGGCGCACGGTGTGCTCGCCGTCGGGGCCGTCGGCGGGCCGGAGGGCGGCCACGGCGGCACCGACCGCGGCGGCGTCGCGCAGCGGCCGGGCGGCGGTCAGGCCGGCGGCCTCGTCGGCGGTCAGGCCGGCCGCGGTCAGCGCGGCCTCGGCCTCGGCGGCGGGCAGCGCGTCGAACCAGCGCAGCGCGAGGGCGGCGCGGCCCTCATCGGTGAGGCGGCCGGTGAGCCGGAGCCGGGCGAGGCCGCCGTCGGGGTAGACGTTGATCGTCACGTGGGTGACGGGGCGTCCGGTGTCGAGCCGGAAGCGGTGCCGGGTGTCGGGCTGCAGCCGGGTGCGGGGCAGCAGCGGGAACCAGCCGGCCGGGTCGGCGGCGGGGTCGCCGCCGGCGGAGGCGTCGTAGCCGACCAGGTCGGCCCAGCCGGGGGCGTTGGCCACGAAGTGGGTGGTGTCCACCTCGGCGGCCAGGACCTCGCCGCCCCCGGCCAGGGCGATCCGGACCCAGTCGTTGGCCTTGTCGCGCCGACGCCGGGTCTCCCAGCCCTCGCCCATGACGGTGGCGCGGCCGGGAGCGTTCAGGTTGTGCGGGGAGGAGAAGTAGCGGTCCGAGGCGGCCTCGGCGACGCCGCCGTACTCCTGGGCGGCGAGGTCGAAGCTGAGGCCGTCGAGCTCGCGCGGGTCGGGCAGCACCTCGCCGTACACCCGCAGCCGGGCGACGCCGCCGTCCGGCCATATGTTGAGCCGCACGTGGGTGTACCGGGTGGCGTCCTCGACCGCGAACTCGTGCGCGGTGTTGCCCTGCAGGGGCGTGCGGGGCACCAGGTCGACCCATTCGGCGGCCCCGACCTCGGCGGGCGAGGGGTGGCCGGGTACGGAGGCGCCCTGTACGGAGGCGCTCTCCGGGTAGTTGCCGGTGAAGTGCGCGGTGTCCACGACGACGCCGCGGACCACGCCGGCCGCGCCGAGCCGGACGACCGCCCAGTCGTGGTCCTCGTCGGTGGGGTGCGGCTGGTCGGCGGAGGCGCCGCGGCGGCGGCGGGACTCCCAGCCGTCCATGATCTGGCCCTTGTGGCCGAAGGTGTGCGGACGGAACTCGGCGGGCTCGGCGACCAGCAGGTTCTCCGCGTCGGCGAAGGTGTCCTCGTTGGTGGCGACGACACCGGCGCCCAGCCGGCGGGAGGCCAGGTCGACCAGCTCGGTGAAGGGCGCGGCCGCGGTCTTCTCGGTGCTCAACTCGACTCTCCTCGAGGACGGTTGATCTGCCGTCCGAACGGCTCTCCGGCGGTGTCGACCACCCGGCCGCGGAGCCAGGTGGTGCGCACGGCGCCGCTGAGGGTGCGTCCGGCGTACGGGGTGACGGGGTTGCGGTGGTGCAACTGCTCGGCGTGCACGGCGAAGTCGGCGTCCGGGTCGAAGGCGACCAGGTCGGCGTCGTTCCCGGCGGCGATGGCGCCCTTGGTGCCGGTCAGGCCGACCAGGGCGGCCGGGCCGGACGACATCCAGCGGACGACGTCGGCGAGGGTGTGGCCGCGGCGGCGGGCCTCCGTCCAGACGGCCGGCAGGCCGAGCTGCAGGGAGGCGATGCCGCCCCAGGCCGCGGCGAAGTCGCCGCTGCCGCCGTACCGCCGGAGGAGCTTCAGGTCGGGCGTGGACGGCGAGTGGTCGGACACCACGGCGGCGAACTCGCCGGCCGCCAGCGCCGCCCACAGGGCGTCCCGGTTGGACTCGGAGCGGATCGGCGGGCAGCACTTGAAGGCGGTGTCGCCGTCCGGCACCTCCTCCGCGGTGAGGGTGAGGTAGTGCGGGCAGGTCTCGGTGGTCACCTGCACGCCGTCCTCGCGGGCCTGCCGCAGCAGCGGCAGCACGGCGGCCGAGGAGACGTGCAGGACGTGCACCCGGGCTCCGGTGCGGCGGGCGGTGTCCAGCAGCCGGGCCACCGCGGCGGCCTCGGCGTCGTCCGGCCGGGAGGCCAGGAAGTCGCGGTAGTGCACGCCGGGCTGCTGCGGGGCCGCGTCCAGCACCGCCGGGTCCTCGGCGTGGATGATGGCGAGCGCGCCGAGCCTGGCCTGTTCGGCGAGCGCCGACTCCAGGTCCTCCTGGGTGGCCAGGTGCGGGAACTCGTCCACCCCGGACGGGGCGAGGAAGCTCTTGAAGCCGAACACGCCGGCCTCGTGCAGGGCGGCCAGGTCGCCGGTGTTGCCGGGGACGGCGCCGCCCCAGAAGCCCAGGTCGACCCAGGCCTGGCCCTCCGCGGTCTTCCGCTTGGCCTCCAGTCCGGCGGGCGTGGTGGTCGGCGGGACGGAGTTCAGCGGCATGTCGACGATCGTGGTGACCCCGCCGGCCGCGGCCGCGCGGGTCGCCGTGGCGAAGCCCTCCCACTCGGTGCGGCCGGGCTCGTTGACGTGCACGTGGGTGTCCACCAGGCCGGGCAGCAGGGCGGTGTCGCCGAGGTCGGTCAGGTGGCGGTCCCCGGCGAGCAGCGAGCCGTGGGCCGCCACCTCGGCGATCCGCCCGCCTTGGACGAGCACGTCGGCGGGGCGCTCGCCGTCCGGCAGGACGACCCGGCGGGAGCGGATCACCGCCGCGTTCGACGGGGTGTCGCTGAGGGGCATCGGGACCTCCGAAACGAGCGTACGAGTGGGGTGTGCCGAAGGCGCGCGCGGCGGTCGGGGGTGGCGACAGGGACCGGTCGGCTGCGAGTTCTCGGAGCCTAGGCCCGCCTTCAACAAAACGTCTATGTAGGAAGCTACGAGGGCACCGGCCGTCAGCCGGCCAGCAGTTGGGCGGCCAGCTGCTCGCCCGCGGTCTCCGCGAGCTCGCCCGCCCTGACCATGCTGTCGCCCGGCCGCTCGGCCAGGTCGGTCAGCGCGACGGCCGCGGCGAAGCCGGCCGCCCGCCACTCGGGTTCGGAGAGTTCGAGCCGTCCGGCCACGGCGGCCACCCGAACCCCCGCCCGGGTGGCCGCCGCGGCGACGCCGGCGGGGGCCTTGCCGTGGAGCGTCTGCGCGTCCAGGCATCCCTCGCCGGTGACGACGAGGCGCGCCCCACGCACAGCCTCGTCGAAGCCCAGGAGATCGAGGAGGAGCTCGATCCCGGGCCGCATGGTGGCGCCCAGCAGGGCCAGGGCGGCGAAGCCGACCCCGCCCGCCGCCCCGGCGCCGGGGGCGTCCCTCACGTCCCGCCCGGCCACGGTGCGGACGGCGTCCGCCCACCGGGTCAGGCCTTCCTCCAGGACCACCAGGTCCTCGCCGGACGCGCCCTTCTGCGGGCCGTAGACGGCGGTGGCGCCGCGCGGCCCGAGCAGCGGGTTGTCGACGTCGCAGGCGACCACGACCTCCACCCCGGCCAGCAGGTCGGCCAGCGGGCCGAGGTCGATCCGGGCGAGCCGGCGCAGGGCCGCGCCGCCGGGCGCCAGCTCGGCACCGTCCACGTCGGTCAGGCTCACCCCGAGCGCCTGGACCATGCCGGCCCCGCCGTCGGTGCAGGCGCTGCCGCCCAGGCCGAGCACGATCCGCCTGCTGCCGAGCGCGACCGCCCGGGCGATCAGCTGGCCCACCCCGTAGGAGCCGGCCGCCAGCGGGGCGGTGCGCCCGCCGGGGAGCCGGGCCAGGCCGGAGGCCTGCGCCAGCTCGACCACGGCGGTGTCGCCTCGGACGGCGATCGCCGCGTCCACCGGCAGGCCGGTCGGGCCGGCCACCTTGACCGCGACCCGCTCGAAGCCGGCCGCCAGGGCGGCCGCCAGGGTGCCCTCGCCGCCGTCGGCGACCGGGAGTTCGCGCACTTCGGTGCCGGGGGCGGCGCGGCGGACGCCGGCCGCGATCCGGGCGGCGACCTCGGCGCCCTCCAGGGAGCCCTTGAACTTGTCGGGGGCGACGACCACATGGCCCCGGGCGGGGGTGGCGGGCATGGTGGTGGCCTTTCTTCGGGAACGTCTCTGTACTGGCACTACCCAGGGGGTGAGGGGATCAGCGCGACCGGCCGTCACCCGGCAGTCCCCTCGCGTGGTGC
Source organism: Kitasatospora sp. NPDC051914 (assembly GCF_040680995.1). Classification (NCBI taxonomy): domain Bacteria; kingdom Bacillati; phylum Actinomycetota; class Actinomycetes; order Kitasatosporales; family Streptomycetaceae; genus Kitasatospora; species Kitasatospora sp. NPDC051914. Next base: position 25,134 of record NZ_JBFAXX010000006.1, on the reverse strand, counting down.
GACCCCCTCTCGGCCGTTCCACTCGTTCCGCTTCCGACGTTCGAGAGGCTCCCCTCGGCCGAGAGGGGGCGGGCGGCGCGCACGGGCACGACCGAAGTGCCTCCGGGAGGGTGGCGCGCCGCCGGTCTGGGTCGACCGGCAGGGGCGGGCAGGGCCTCGGCCCGCTGCCGGTCGGGTTACGGCCTCCTGGCGGCGCGGGCACGACCGGACAGGTACACGCCGCCAGGAGGAGTCGGGGGGCGGGTCAGACCGTCCGGCCGGAGAGCCGCTCGACGCCGCGCAGCAGCGCGGAGTGGTCGAGCGCACCGTCGCCGTTGGCACGGGCGGAGGCGACCAGCTGGGCCACCACGGCACCCACCGGGAGGGCGGCGCCGACGGCGCGGGCGGCGTCGGTGACGATGCCCATGTCCTTGTGGTGCAGGTCGATCCGGAAGCCGGGGGCGAACTCGCGGTTCAGCATGTTCGCCCGCTTGCGGTTGAGCACGGTGGAGCCGGCCAGACCGCCGCCGAGCACCTCCAGCGCGGCCTGCAGGTCGACGCCGGCGTTCTCCAGGAAGACCACGGCCTCGGCGAGGACCTGGATGTTGACGGCCACGATCAGCTGGTTGGCGGCCTTCACGGTCTGGCCGGCGCCGGCCGGGCCGACGTGGATCACCGTGGTGCCGAGGGCGTCGAACAGCGGCTTCGCCTCGGCGAAGTCCTCCGCCGCACCGCCGACCATGATCGACAGGACGGCCTCGATCGCGCCGGCCTCGCCGCCGGAGACCGGGGCGTCCAGGGTGCGCACGCCCTTGGCCCTGGCCGCGGCGTCGACCTTGATCGAGGTCTGCGGGGTGATCGAGGACATGTCGATCACGAGGGTGCCGGGCTGCACGTTCTCCAGCACGCCGCCCTCGCCGAGGATGACCTCCTCGACCTGCGGGTCCGCGGGGACCATGGTGATGACGACCTCGGCGTCCTTCACCGCGTCCGCGATGCCGGTGGCACCGTGGCCGCCGGCGGCGACCAGGGCGTCGATCTGGGGCTGGGTCAGGTTGTAGCCGGTGACGTGGTGGCCGGCCTTGACCAGGTTGGCGGCCATCGGGCTGCCCATGATGCCGAGGCCGATGAAGGCGATCTTGCGGCTCATCGCGTCGTGCTCCTTGCGTTGGGGAGGGTGGTGTGGGGGTGGCTCACTTCGCGGCGCGGAGCTCGCGCGGAAGCCACTCGAAGCTGTCGGCGCTGACGCCGGTGGAGGGCTTGTACTCCAGGCCGATCCGGCCCTGGTAGCCGGCGGCGGTGAGGCGGGCGAAGAGGTCCTCGAAGTCCAGCCCGCCGGTGCCGGGCTCGTTGCGGGCCGGGACGTCGGCGATCTGCACGTGGCCGATCCGGTCGGCGTACTTCTCGATCACCGCGGCCAGGTCCTCGCCGTTCCTGGCCAGGTGGTAGAGGTCGCAGAGGAACTTGGCGTTGCCGAGGCCGGTGGCCGCGTTGACCCTGTCCACGACCTCGATCGCCGCCTCGGCGCTGAGCAGGGCGTAGTCCGGCGACTCGACCTCGTTGAGGGCCTCGATCAGCAGGATCGCGCCCACGGAGTGCGCGGCCCGGGCGGCGAGGACGAGGTTCTCCAGCGCCAGGGCGTCCTGCTCGGCCGGGTCGGTGCCCGCGATGCGGTTGCCGTACAGGGCGTTGAGCGCCCCGGTGCCGAGCGACCCGGCGAGGGCGGCGGCGACCGGGACGTTGGCCCGGAAGCGCTCGCTCTCGGCGGGCACCGAGGCGGTGCCGCGGGCGCCCTTCACGAGGTCGTCGAGGAAGTTGAGGCCGGTGAGCTGCACGCCCGCGTCGGTGAAGGCCTTGCGGAGCGCGTCCAGCTCGGCCGGCGACGGGTCGTGCTCCTCGCCGAAGGGCCACCAGAGCTCGGCGGCGGTGAAGCCGGCGGCCGCGGCGGCGGCGGGGCGCTCCAGCAGCGGGAGCTCGTTGAACAGGATCGACAGGTTGACCGTGTAGCTGTGCGCGGCGGCGGCAGTCACGTGCTCACCTTCCCTCTCTTCCGTTCCCGACTTCCACGATCCGGAAGGGGGATTCTGTCTGGTGGAAGCTTTGCCGAGGAGCTTCCGGGCCGTCAAGGCCGCCGCAACAATTTGTTGAAGTGGCCGAACGCGGCCGGTCGCACCGCCTCCGGGCTGTCCGATCACCCAGCCGCCCCGCGCACCCGTGCGCCCGGTCCGGCCCTTGCGCACGGCGTCTAGAGTGAGCGCGTGCGATTGATGGTGGAGTTCACGACAGAACCGTTCGAGCTGGACAGCTTCCCGGACCACGCCAAGGCAGCCCGCCGGGTCGTGGACGAGGCCGGCCTCGACGTCTCGGTCGGCCCGTTCGGCACCAGCGCCGAGGGCGATGCCGAGCAGACCCTGGCCGCCGTCACGCGCCTGCTGCGCGAGACCCTGGAGGCCGGGGCCACCCGGATCTCCCTCCAGATCAGCGTGCTCGGCGACGAGCAGTCCCCGGAAGGAGTGGGTACGCCGTGAGCAACGCCCTGGAACACCCGCTCACCGCGGCGATAAAGCCACTGCTGGACGCGGTGGGCGCCACCGCGGTCGAGCCGGCCGAGGCCCGCCCGGACGACGTCGTCCTGGAGTGGGACGGCGAGGCGGCGGTGGCCGTGCGCCTGCCGCACCTCAGCAGTGCGCTCGACCGGCTGCTCGCCGAGATGACCCGTCAGTTCGACGGGCGCCCGCTGACCGAGCTCGACCGGGCCGAGAAGCAGCGGGTGGTGGCCCTGCTGGAGGAACGCGGCGCGTTCACCGTCCGGCACGGCGTGGAGACGGTGGCCTCGGCCCTGGGCGTCAGCCGCTTCACGGTCTACAACTACCTGAACCGGCAGGAAGGCGCCCGGAAGGGCTGACGCCGCCCGCCCCGAGTCTTCACCCGAGCGGCGGCCGGGCCCATTGGCGGATCACACACGACATCCCCCGGCGACCGGGCCCGCCGCGACACGTAACCACCAACCGTTCAACAAAGTGTTGACGGCCTCGGGTGGTGGATCTAGCTTGTGCGAGTGGCACCACTCTTCAGGAGGTCCACCCGTGACCAACCAACCCACCGCATCGACCGCGGACACCGGGGCCCTTGAGGCCCTGGCGGCGGCCCCGGCCGCCGAACTGCGGGAGACGCTGCTGGAGATCTGCTCCAGCCCCCGCTGGGCCGAGGCGGTCGAGGCCGCCAGGCCCTGGCGGGACCGGCCGGCCCTGCTGGCCGCCAACGCCGCCGCCATGGCGGTGCTCACCGCCGACGACCTCGCCGACGCGATGGCCGGTCACGCCCGGATCGGCACGCCGAAGGCCGGCGACGCCACCTCCGAGCGCGAGCAGGCCGGCATCCGGGGAGCCGACACCGCACTCCTCGACGAGCTGCACGAGGCCAACGCCGCCTACGAGGCGAAGTTCGGCCACGTGTTCCTGATCTGCGCGACCGGCCGCACCGCCGGCACCATGCTCGCCTCGCTGCGCGAGCGCTTCCCCAACGACGCCGCCACCGAGAGCGAGATCGTCCGCGGCGAGCTGCGAAAGATCAACGACATCCGCATCAACCGGCTGCTCGACGGTCCGCAGGCCTCCGCCTGAGGACCCACGGGCAGCCCCTCCCTGCCACAGTGAAGGTCGTCCACCCCATGACTGGCATCTCCACGCACGTGCTCGACACCAGCCTCGGCCGGCCGGCCGAGGGCGTCCCGGTCGAGCTTGCGCTGAACACCGAGGGTGGCTGGAAGGTGCTCGGCACCTCCGCCACGGACTCCGACGGCCGGGTCAAGGACCTGCCGGCCGTGGAGGCGGGCTCGGTCGTCCGGCTGCTCTTCGACACCGCCGCGTACTACGCGGGGCGGTCCGAGGAGGCGCCGTTCTTCCCCGAGGTAGCGATCGTCTTCACGGTCGCACCCGCGCAGCACCACTACCACGTGCCCCTGCTGCTCAACCCGTTCGGCTACTCGGTCTACCGCGGAAGCTAGTGGACCGACCTGGAAGCTTAGGAGCCATGCCATGGCCCATGTGCTCGGTCAGAACCAGTACGGCAAGGCGGAGAACCGCATCGTGCGGGTCTACCGCGACTCCACCCGGCACGAGATCAAGGACCTGAACGTCTCGGTCTCCCTGCAGGGCGAGTTCGAGGACGTCCACCTCACCGGCTCCAACGCCAACTGCCTGCCCACCGACACCACCAAGAACACCGTCTACGCCTTCGCCAAGGAGTACGGCATCGAGTCGGCGGAGGCCTTCGGCATAACGCTGGCCCGCCACTTCGTCGACAACACCGAGCGCGGCGTGGTGCACAGCGCCCGCATCCGGATCGAGGAGTACACCTGGGACCGCATCCGGACCCCGGACAGCTCCGCCCGCTTCATCGGCTCCGAGGAGGTCGGCCACTCCTTCGTCCGCAGCGGCCAGGAGGTACGCACCTCCGAGATCGTCTACGACGGCGAGTCCGTCCAGGTGATCTCCGGTCTCAAGGACCTGGTCGTGATGAACACGACCAACTCGGAGTTCTGGGGCTACATCAAGGACAAGTACACCACCCTCCAGGAGGCCTACGACCGCATCCTGGCAACCCAGGTGACGGCCCGTTGGAAGTACGGCTACACCGGCCGCGACGACGAGCCCCAGCCGAACTGGAACCGCTCGTACAACCACGTGAAGCGCCACATGCTGGAGGCCTTCGCCGAGACGTACTCCTACTCGCTGCAGCAGACCCTGCACGCGATGGGCACCCGGGTGCTCAACAACCGCGCCGAGGTGGACGAGGTCCGCCTGGAGCTCCCCAACAAGCACCACTTCCTCGTCGATCTGGAGCCCTTCGGCCTCAAGAACGAGAACGAGGTGTACTACGCCGCCGACCGGATGTACGGCCTGATCGAGGGCACCGTGCACCGCGAGGGCGTCGTCCCGGTCATCCCCGTCGCCTGACGGCCGGGCCGGCGCACCCGCCCACGGGCCGGACGGCCGCCGCGGGGCACCTGTGCCTCCCCGCGGCGCCCGCACCCCGTCCGGCCCGGCCCGCCCGACCCGCCCCGTCCGGCGGCCCGGGCGCACCACCCGCCGCTCCGCCCGCGGCGCCCCCTCAGCCCTCGCCCCCATAGGAGTTCACACCATGACAGTCCAGCCCCCACCCGCCGACCAGCGGATCGTGATCGAGAACGTCGCCGTCGCGACGGTGGACGCGAACGACACCGAGTACGCCCGCGGCCACGTGGTGATCCTCGGCAACCGGATCGAGTCGGTGGGCGACGGCCCGGCCCCGCAGTGGCTGGACAACGTGGTGCGCCGGATCAACGGCGAGGGGCACCTGGTCACCCCCGGCCTGGTCAACACCCACCACCACTTCTACCAGTGGATCACCCGCGGCCTCGCCCAGGACAACATCCTCTTCGACTGGCTGGTCGCGCTCTACCCGACCTGGGCCCGGATCGACGACAAGCTGGTGCACGCGGCCACCCAGGGCTCGGCCGCCGCCCTGCTCAAGTCCGGCTGCACCACCGCCTCCGACCACCACTACGTCTTCCCGCAAGGCGGCGGCGACATCCTCGGCGCCTCCATCGAGGGCGTGCAGGAGCTCGGCCTGCGCTTCACCGCACTGCGCGGCTCCATGGACCGCAGCAAGAAGGACGGCGGCCTGCCGCCGGACCACGCGGTGGAGAGGACCGAGGACATCCTGATCGCCTCCGAGGCCGCCGTCGACACCTGGCACGACGCCTCCTTCGGCTCGATGCTGCACGTGGCCCTCGCGCCCTGCTCCCCCTTCTCGGTCTCCACCGAACTCCTCAGGGAGTCCGCGGTGCTGGCGCGGCGCAAGGGCGTCCGGCTGCACACCCACGGCTCGGAGACGGCCGAGGAGGAGCAGTTCTGCAAGGAGCTGTTCGGCATGGGCCCGACCGACTACTTCGAGTCCACCGGCTGGCTCGGCGAGGACGTGTGGATGGCGCACTGCGTCCACATGAACGACTCCGACATCGCCAAGTTCGCCGAGACCGGCACCGGCGTCGCGCACTGCCCGTCCTCCAACGCCCGTCTGGCGGCCGGCATCGCCCGCGTCCCGGACATGCTGAAGGCCGGCGTGCCGGTCGGCCTGGGCGTGGACGGCACCGCCTCCAACGAGTCCGGCGAGCTCGGCACCGAGCTGCGCAACGCCCTGCTGATCAACCGCCTGCACGGCCGGCCGGACGCCCTGACCACCCGTCAGTCGCTGCGCCTGGGCACCATGGGCGGCGCCCGGGTGCTCGGCCGGCAGAACGAGATCGGCTCCATCGAGCCCGGCAAGCTCGCCGACCTGGCCCTGTGGAAGGTCGACGGCATCATGCACTCCTCGATCGCCGACCCGGTGGCCGCGCTCACCCTGGGCGCCCTGCCGCCGCTCGCCGTGCTCTTCGTCAACGGCAACGCGGTCGTCGAGAAGGGCGTGCTGACCACCGTCGACGAGGACCGGATCGCGCTGGCCTGCGCCCGCGCCGCGAAGGAGCTCGCCTCCCGCGCCTGATCCCAGGACTCCGGGCCGCACCAGGGACGGTGCGCCACCCGGACTCCGCGGCCCCGGCCGGCCCGCAGCGGGCCGGGGCCGGCCGGAGCACAGCCCCCGGACCCACGGCGAGGGTCCGGGGGCTGCGGCGTGCCCGGATGTGATGGACCTGACACCGGCGGTCCGGCGCCTTGCCCTCCGGGAGGACACTGCTAACCTGCTCGGACGCCCGCGCCATGCGGGCCCCGTCCCGGGACCGCCGAGTCCCGTCCGCCCGGTGACGGAAACGCGAGATGCGACACGGACGGGAGCGGGGGAACCAGGTAAGTCGCCCTGGCCCCGCGCGCACGCTCGCGGGACGGCCAGGGCTCGGGGTGAAGCCGCCCTCCGGCGGCCGGGCCACCTGACGGCCCGAATCCGACAGCTCACCTCGCAGGCGTCGTCGAGGAACAACTCCATGCCTGTTTCCGCCATCGCCCTCAAGGTGGGCGCGGTCGCCGGGCTCGGCCTGCTTGCCGTCCCCTTCCTGGGCAGCGCCGAGGCCGCCGACGTGCCCGAGGTGACCCAGGACCGGCTCTCGCCGGTCGCCATCGCCGCGGACACCGCGGCAGCCGCCTCCCTCTCCGTCCACTCCTCCGCCTGCTTCACCGCCCGGAAGGTCGGCGTCGCCGTCCGCGACGCCGCCGGCAACAGGCTGGACTTCCCCGGTACCGCCCGCAACGTGCGGATCTGCCCCGACGGGGTCACCGTCACCACCGCCGCCCGCACCCTGCCGGCCGGCGTCTACACCGCCTTCGGCACCTGGCAGGACGGCAACCGGCGCTGGCACAACCTCCCGGCGCAGACGCTGGACGTCCGCAGCACCGGCACCCCCGCGCCGGCCCCGAGCCCGACCACGGCACCGACCACGGCCGCCCCGAGCCCCTCCCCCACGGCGACGCCCTCCCCCACGGCCTCGGCGACCTCGTCCTCGCCGGCCCCCGGCTTCACCGCCTCCCCGTCGGCGGGCTCCTCCCCCACCTCGACGGCCGGTGCACCGACCTGGTCGGACGACTTCGACGGCGTGAACGTGCCGCTCGGCAGCTGGACGGGCTGCTCCAACGGCCCGTCCATCACCGCCAGCCACTGCACCGGGCTGCCGGCCGCGGTGGACAGCAAGTGGTGGGCCTACCCGGACGGCTGGAAGGACACCAGCAAGAACGGCACCTACTCGCCGTCGAAGACGATGTCCATCGCCAACGGCCAGATGAACCTCCACCTCAACCGGGACGCCTCCGGCACCTGGGTCTCCGCGCCGGTGCCCAAGCTCCCCTCCCCCACCGGCGGCGGCGTCCAGTACGGGCGCTTCGAGGTGACCTGGAAGGCGACCTCGGCGGCCGGCTACAAGATGGCGTGGCTGCTCTGGCCGGACGACGACGTCTGGCCGCAGCACGGCGAGATCGACTTCCCCGAGGGCGACCTCAACGGCACGATCAAGGCCTTCATGCACCGCGCCGACGCCACCTCGGGCAGCGACCAGGACGCCTTCTCCACCGGCGTCCCGACCGCCGGCGCGTGGCACACCTCGGCGGTCGACTGGCAGAAGGACGGCGTGACCTTCTACCTGGACGGCAAGGTGATCGGGCGCTCCACCGCGCGCATCCCCGCCAACTCGATGCACTGGGTGCTGCAGTCCGAGACGGCCCTCGGCGGCACCGTGCCCGCCGTGGGCTCCTCGGCGGACATCGCCGTCGACTCGGTCAAGTTCTGGAAGGCGGGCTGACCTTCCTCGTCCGCCCGGCCGGCGCCCTCCCCCCGGGGGCGCCGGTCAGGCGGTGCGGCCGAGCGTGGCGAGGTAGCCCCGCCAGCCCCCGTGGCCGGTGATCTCCCGGTGCACCCCGCGCTCGAGTTCGCCCCTGCGCAGCACCATGGACAGGCACGGGGTACCGTCCTCCAGGGCGATCACGCCGAGCTCCAACTCCGGCGGCTCGCCGGGCAGGACGGCGTCGCGCAGGTGCTCCAGCGGGACGTCGTACAGCTCGCCCTCGATCGCCGAGCCGCTGCCGGGGTCGGGCAGCAGCCCGGGGCAGACGTCGCGGACGGAGAAGAAGCGGTGGCCGGGCGCGGTGCGCACCGGGCCGACCAGGTACTCGGCGACCAGCGGGTGGAACGGTCCGCCGGTCATGGCCTGGCCGTTGAAGAAGATGAGCGCCATGGGGAAGTGCCTCCGAAAACAGGCGTTCCGTACGGCTCCGGTGCCGGGGCGGCGGGAGCCGTACGGAACGGTGAAATGTGGCGGGCGAGTTCGACGACCTGGAGGGGCGGTGGGACGCCCGCGGGCGGATAGGTTGGGGTCAGTCGAGCAGGGGCAGCGCGGGCAGGGTGAGGAAGTCGACGAACTCCTCTGCCAGGGCGACCTGTTCGAAGAGCCTGGCGGCCTCGGCCCAGCGGCCCGCGGCGTAGGCGTCCGCGCCGAGTTCGGTGCGGAGCTCGGCGAGCTCCTCGGCCACCAGCCGGCGGACGAGCTCCGCGGTGGCCTTCTCGCCGGTGTCGGAGAGCACGACGCCGTTGTTGATCCACTGCCAGATCTGCGAGCGGGAGATCTCGGCGGTGGCGGCGTCCTCCATCATGTTGAAGATGGCGACGGCGCCGAGGCCGCGCAGCCAGGCCTCGATGTAGCGGACACCGACCTGGACGGCGTTGTGCAGGCCCGCACGGGTGCAGTGGCCGCCGGCGCCGGCGATGTCGAGCAGCTGGTCGGCGGTGACGGGCTCGGCGGGCGGCGGCGCGTCCTTCTGGTGCGGGCGGTCGCCGAGCACGGCGTCGAAGCTGGCGCGGGCCACCGGGACGAGGTCCGGGTGGGCGACCCAGGAGCCGTCGAAGCCGCCGGCCGCCTCGCGGTCCTTGTCGGCCTTGACCTTCTCGAAGGCGGCCGCGTTGACCTCCGGGTCCCTGCGGGAGGGGATGAACGCGGCCATGCCGCCGATCGCGTGGGCGCCGCGGCGGTGGCAGGTCTGCACCAGCAGGCGGGTGTAGGCGGCCATGAACGGCGAGGCCATGGTGACGCTGTTGCGGTCCGGCAGGATGTAGTGCTCGCCGGCGTCGCGGAAGTTCTTGACGATGGAGAAGAGGTAGTCCCAGCGGCCCGCGTTGAGGCCGGCCGCGTGGTCGCGCAGCTCGTAGAGGATCTCGTCCATCTCGAAGGCCGCGGTGATGGTCTCGATCAGCACGGTGGCGCGGATCGTGCCGTGCGGGATGCCGAGCTCGGCCTGCGCGTGGGTGAAGACGTCGTTCCACAGCCGCGCCTCGAGGTGGCTCTCGGTCTTCGGCAGGTAGAAGTACGGGCCGGAGTTCGGGTCCTCGGTGCCGCGGGCGAGCAGGCGGGCGGCGTTGTGGAAGAAGTAGAGGCCGAAGTCGAGCAGGCCGCCGGCGACCGGGGTGCCGTCGACCAGCAGGTGTGTCTCGTCGAGGTGCCAGCCGCGCGGGCGGACGACGACGGTGGCGAGTTCGACGGCGGGCTTCAGGGTGTAGGCCTTGCCCGCGGGCGAGGTGAAGTCGATCCGCCCCTCGAAGGCGTCGATCAGGTTGAGCTGGCCGGAGACGACGTTCTCCCAGGTGGGCGAGGTGGCGTCCTCGAAGTCGGCGAGCCAGACCTTCGCGCCGGAGTTGAGCGCGTTGATCACCATCTTGCGGTCGGTGGGGCCGGTGATCTCCACCCGGCGGTCCTGGAGCGCGCGGGGCGCCTCGGCGACCTTCCAGTCGCCCGCCCGGACGTCGGCGGTCCCGGGCAGGAAGTCGAGGGTGCCGGCGGCGGCGATCTCGGCGCGGCGGGTCTTCCGTCGGGCGAGGAGCTCCTGGCGGCGGCCCTCGAAGGCGCGGTGGAGCCCGACCACGAAGGCGACGGCCTCCGGGGTGAGCACCTCCTCGGCGCGGGCGACGCGCGGACCGGCGACCGTGACGACCGGGGCGGCGGACGATGCGCCGACAGGTCCCTGATCTGCAGCCATGGGCAGGACACTCCTTGGACGGTTGAGCCAGCACTGGGGGTTCCTCCGACGGGAACTCCCGAGATCCGGACCCCCCTACGGGCGGGTTCCGTTCTGTACAGTGGAGCCTAGTTTCCGCGATACAGAATTTCAACGGTTTGTTGATGCGATCGCCGGGACTCTACTCCTCCCCCGACAGCGAAGGAAACACCGGTGGCCAGCACTCCCGCCGCAGACCGGACAGGCACCGACCGCTCCGGCGGCGTGCAGTCCGTCGAACGCGCCTTCCACCTCCTGGAGGCCCTGGCCGACGCCGGCGGCACGGCCGCGCTCAGCGAGCTGTCCGCCAGCTCCGGCCTGCCGATGCCGACGATCCACCGTCTCATCCGTACCCTCGTCCAGCAGGGATATGTCCGGCAGGACACGGCCCGTCGGTACACGCTCGGCCCGCGGCTGATCCGGCTCGGGGAGACCGCCGGCCGGCTGCTGGGGAGTTGGGCCCGCCCCTACCTCGCCGAGCTGATGGAGGCCACCGGGGAGACGGCGAACCTCGCCGTCCTGGAGGGCGGCGAGGTGGTGTACGTCGGGCAGGTGCAGTCGCGGCGCTCGATGCGGATGTTCACCGAGGTCGGCCGCCGGGTGCAGCCGCACTGCACCGGCGTCGGGAAGGCGCTGCTGGCCCAGCTGCCCGAGGACGAGGCCCGCGCCGTCCTGGGCACCCGACCGCTGCAGGCGCACACCCCGTACACACACACCGACCCTGCGGAACTGCTGCGGCACCTGGCGGCGGCCCGGGACTCCGGCTACGTGGTCGACGACCAGGAGCAGGAGATCGGCGTCCGCTGCATCGCGGTCGCCGTGCCGGGCGCCCCGACACCGACCGCACTGTCGGTGTCCGGCCCCGAGGCCCGGATCAGGGCCCTGGAGGCACAGGACGGCGACACCGCGCTGGTACCGGTGATGCGGCAGATCGCCGCCCGGCTCGGCCGGGTGCTGGCGCCCTGACAGGACGCCAGCACCCGCGACCCGCAAGGGGTTCAGCTCAGGCTGAGCTCCCCGGTCTGCGCCGCGGCCACCGAGAACACGGCGAGCTCCGGCTCGGTGCCCACCCGGCGGAAGAGCGCCGGGGCGGCAGGCCGTTGAGGTGCGTTGCGCACCGCCTCCAGCGCGGCCATGTCGCGCCACAGGCTCTGCACCCGCCAGTGACCGCCCGGGCCGCGGAGCAACTCGGTGCGGACGAGACCTTCGGGCAGCGGCCCGGACACCAGTTCGCGGTACAGGGCCACCAGTTCGGCCTCCCGCTCCGGCGCGACGACCGCGCCGACCTCACTCAGAACCTGTTCGGTCATGGCACTCACCTCCGGACCTCCAACGTACGCCGGGTCCGGTCGCCGCGCGCAGCCGTCGAACGGGCACTTCCGGCCGACCACTTGACGCGATCATTCAACTGCACAGGGTGACATCCGGGCCGGTGGTGCGGCGGCACGCCGTGCTCAGCGGTGGACCCGCACGTAATCCACCGCCGTGGTGATCGGTTCGTCACCGGACGGTCCGGGGTGGCACTTCCCGGCGACCACCGAGAGGTTGAGGATCAGGTACGCCGTCCAGCGCCGCCCGACCCCGCGGCCGTCCGACCGGACGCGCTCGCCGTTGACGTACCACTCGACGGAGCTGGCGCCGTACCGGGTGCCGGTGGTCACCCGCCGCCCGGGGGCGACGGCCTCCGGGTCGGAGTAGTACTTCCCGCCGCGGCGGACGTGGTCGGTGAGCTCCAGCAGGTGCGGATTGTCGGGGTGGTACTCGAAGCTGTCCACCTCGCTGCCGCCGTTGCGCCAGGTCCAAGGGCGGGCCAAGCGCCGCTGCCCTCCGGGAGTTGGACGCGGGTCTCGACGTAGTCGCCGGCGTGGACCCGGAATCCCTCGCCCGAGCCCTCGGTGGTGAGCAGCCCGGTCTCCCGGGCCCGGCGGCCGCTCTCCAGCATCCGCCCGGAGGGCTTCGCGGTGAAGACCGCCGCGCCGTCGGAGACCTGGACGGCGGCGGGGTCGAGCCAGTCGAGCTTGTTGTCGTCCGGGTTGTGGTCGCCGTAGCGGTAGGCGCCGCTCCGGTCGCCGACCCACTTCGTGCCCCAGGCCATCGAGCCGTCGAACTCGTCGGACCACGCCAACGAGCCGTGCGGGACGAGGCTGTCGGGATCGGTCGGGGTCGTCGGCCCCGGCACCGTGGGGCCGGTCGGGACTCGGCGTGCCGGCCGCGAGGTCCGCAGGGGGCGAACATCGATCGGAGAATGAGCACACGGTTCGAGAGCGGACGACTGCCGTTTGTTCACCATCTGTTGATGTGTGAAGGATTGAAGAACGCACCAACGCAAACCCCAACCTTGCTACTCGTTATGGGAGTTGTGCAAATCCGAGGCCCATTCGAGTGCAATTGCCGGCGCGCCGCGATTGTCGATGTTGATACACGCCGAATAATCATGAGGTCCAGACCACTTGCCGCCGCCCGCAGGCCTCCGGGCGGCCGGAGGATTCCACCTCCGGCGACGGATGCGGAGTCGGTGGCGATTTGGCGTCAAGTTCGCCAAGGAGCCGGACCATTGATGCCGGTTCGACGACTCCCTGCGGAGCGGAACCCGGGCGAAGACAGCGCCACGGCAGGGGCATTCGGATCCGAGTGCATTCGACGGAGGCCCAACTCCCTTTCCGCACCGAGGAATGCACGGGTCAGGACCGATCAGGGCCGAGTGCTCCGCCGGCGGGCGGGCTCTCCCCCTTCTGGCGTGTCTCCGGGCCTACGCCGCGTGCGGTGGGGGCGCGCCGGGCCCGGGCCGCTGCTGCGGCGGGGCACCGGGGGCTGCGGGTGAACCTCCCGCGGTGTCCTCTATCGGTGGAGTCCGGCCGTTCACCGGGCGACGCGACCGGCGCAGAACCGGCGTGTCCTCGGTCGCAGTGGGCCGTGCACGGTGGGGAACGATCACTGCGTCCGCTAGGTTGAAAGGGTGCGGCCGCCCCGGCCGCACCCACCCGCCGAGATTCCGAGGAACCGCCCAGATGACCGCGCCTCTGCCGGGTTTCGCCGGCCACACCTACCTCTTCCAGGTCGACAACGGCGCCGCCTTCCGCAACTCGTACTCCGCCGACGGCAAGCGGCTGCGCTGGGAGGGCCTCGGCGAGTCCGCCGGCCAGTTCGAGGACGTGTCGCTGCACGTCGCACAGGTCGGCGAGCAGCTCTGGTTCGTGAGCTGGACGGAGCAGAGCGGCATCACCGTCAGCCATGTGATGGACCTCGCCGCGCTGACCGTCCGGGTCTTCTGGACGTACGAGGGCGAGGGCGGCCGGGTCGGAGAGCTGCACACCGGCACCCTGGAGCAGCTCAGCTGACCGGCCGCCCGCCGCCGGGTCAGGCCGCGGCGGTCAGGTGCTGCGAGAGCCACTCGAGCGAGGGCGGCAACAGCTGCGACCAGGTGCGGAAGTTGTGGCCGCCCTGCGGGACCCAGGCGGTGTTGGCGGTCATCGGCGCCTTCACCGCCTTCTGGAACGCCTCGGTGCCCGGCTTGTAGCCGCCGTCGCCGGCCTGCGGGCCGGCCAGCAGCACCGAGATCTTCGGCTGCGGCAGATTGTTGAGCCGCCACATCAGGTCGGCCTCGTTGCGGCGCTGCTGGCTGCCCTTGAAGAGGTCGCCGGTGGTGGCGTCCTCCGCCGCCTTGTAGTAACCGGACAGCGCGACGGCGGTGGGGAACACCTCGGGGTGCCGCATCGCCATCTTCACCGCGCAGTACCCGCCGGTGGAGTTGCCCACCACGCCCCAGCCCGCGGCGGCCGCCGACACCCGGTAGCTCGCCGAGATCACCTTCGGCACGTCCTTGGTGAAGTAGGTCTCGGACTGCGCCCCGCCGGGGATGTCCTCGCACTCGGTGTCGGCCGGCATGGCGGGCGAGGGCCGCATCAGCACCAGGACGGTCGGCTGCATCTTGCCCGCCTGCATCAACTGGAGCGCGGCGGAGGGATAGTTCAGCCGGGTGATGAGGTTCTTGGCGTCGCCGGGGAAGCCGGTCATCACGACCGCCGCCGGGAAGTGCTTCTGGGCGTGGGCCGGCTGGAAGTACTGCGGGGGCAGGTAGACGTACGCGTCGGTGCTCAGCCCGGAGTGCGATCCGGTGATCCGCACCGCGTGGATCTCCCCGGTCTGCTCGGGGCCGCCGGTGCCGCCCTGCACCGGCTCCTTGCCCAGCAGGTGGGCCTTCACCACGGGCGGGGCGGCGGCAGGCCGGCCGTCCACCGCGGCCTGGACGCTGACCGGGCCGGGGTCGCCGGTGCCGAGCAGGTCGTCCCAGCTGCTGTAGAAGGCGAAGTAGTTGTTGGCCGCCAGGCCGATCGCGCAGAGCACGGCGATCTGGGTGGTCAACAGTGCGCCGATCCGGCCGAGCACCGCCTGCCAGGACGGCCGGGCCAGCCGGGGCCACCAGACGACCGTCGCCGCCAGCAGCAGGAGCGCGACGGAGATCGCGATCACCAAGACCGTCGTGCTGGTCAGCCCCATGCTTCCGCCACTCCCCGAGTTCCTGCGTGCGCCACGGCACGGGCCCGCCCCGCAACCGCCGGGTGGCCCCCGGCTGAACGCACGCCGAACGGGGGGCATCCGGTTCCACCGGGGACCGGCCGGTTCCCGCAGACCGTCCCGTGGCCCGCTCCCGCCGACGGACAAGTATGCACGTCCCGGCGGGTCTCCCCGTCCACCGGGCGGGTGGCGGTGACTCAGCTCACCCTGCCGTGTCGTCCGCCGCGGAGCGCTGACGGACGGCCGGTTCGCACTGGCGGGGCGTCAGCGCAGCGGCACCACGGCGACCGGGCAGTAGGCGTGGTGCAGCACGGCGTGCACCGCGGTGCCGAGCCGCAGGCCGAAGCGCGGGGCCGGCTGCCGGCGCGAGACCACCAGCATGGCGGCCTGCCGGGAGGCCTCGACCAGGGTGCCCGCGGTGGCACCGCCGACCTGCCTGGCCTCGAAGGAGACGTCGGGGAACTCCTCGCGGACCGGATCGCAGACGCGGTGCAGCAACTGCTCGTGCAGCCGGGCCTCCTCGCCGAGCTCGTCCACCATCGGCGCCATGTGGCCCACGTCGGCGACCACCGGCGACCAGGTGTGCAGGGCGCGCACCGGCAGCCCGGTGAGCTCGCCGGTGTGCAGCGCGAACCGCAGCGTCCCGGTGTCGCGTTCGTCGCGGATCGCGACCAGCACGTGGCTGCCGACGTGCTCGGTGCCGCGGACGACGACCACCGGGCACACCGAGTGGGCGGCGACCCGCAGGCTGACCGAGCCCAGCAGCAGCGAGGCGAACCCGCCGTGGCCGCGGGTGCCGACGACGGCCAGCTCGGCGTGCTCGGCCGCGGTGAGCACGGCCTCGGCCGCGTCCCGGGGGACGACGTCCCCGGTCAGCCGCAGGGCGGGGTACGAGGCGCGGACCTTGCCGAGCGCCTCGTCCAGGGTGCCCTCGGCGTCGCGCAGGATGAGGTCGGTGACGGCCGAGCTGGCGCGCGGGGAGAGCGTCACCGTGCCCGTGTTGACCGCGTGCACCAGGTGCAGTGCGCAGCCGCGGCGGACGGCCTCGTGCGCGGCCCATTCGGCGGCGGCCGCGGCATGTGCGGAACCGTCGACGCCGACGACCACACCTGCGGGGGATCTGCTGTTCATCTTCGGCTCCCGGGGTGCACCCGCCCGCACCGGTGCGACGCGCCGGGGGACGGACGGGCCTCACGTACCAGGATGCTCCTCCCCCGCCCGGGCGGCACGGCTCTGCGGGGACAGGGCGGTCCCCTCAGCGCTCCTCGGCGAGCAGGCCGAACTCCGGACGGGAGAGGTGCAGCACCCGGTAGGCCGTCCGGTGGCCCTCGGCGGGCTCCTCGGGCGGGGTGTCCTGCCAGAGGGCGAAGTGGACGAGCTCCCAGCGGGCCGGGTCCAGGGCGACGGCGGCGCTGTGCAGCCCGGGGGCGTCGCCGAGGGCGGCCACGGCGCGGGCGGTCTCCTCGCCGGGGTCGGCGCCGGGCGGGACGGCCCGGACGGTGCGGGAGGCGAACCGGGGCACGGCGTCCGCGGCGGGCCCGGTACGGAGGCCCGCACCGATCCAGTGCCGTACCTCCGGGCGGCCGAAGTCGGCGCTCAGCCCGCGGAAGCCGGGGCCGGTCAGGAAGTCGGTCATGCCGGCGGCCGTCCGCCACAGGTAGAACGGGGCGTAGGCGTTGACCGGGGAGCCGAGGCTGCCGCGCTCCCGGACGAGGAAGGCCTTGAACCCCAGGCCCGGGAAGTCGTCCGTCAGATGGCCCTTGGCCGCCACCCGCCGGTGGACGATCCCCATGTCGTAGTCGGCGGGCAGGACTATCTCGTACTGCATGGCCTGCATCGGCTCACTTCTCCGGAAGTCGGGGTCGGAACGCCTGCGTGCCCGCCTCCCTAGGGCGCGGGCCGCAGGAGGGCGAGGGCTCCGCGGACGGCCCGGTGGAAGGGTTCGGGGTCGCCGGCGGCACGGGCGAGGACGTAACCGCCCTGGACGACGGCGACGACGACGGCGGCGGTGTCGGCCGGGTCGGCGCCCGGGGCGAGTTCGCCGGCGGCCTGCCCCTCGGCGACGATCCCGGCGATCCGGCCGCGCAGCCAGGCGAAGGTCTCCTCGACGGGGGCCCGCAGCTGCGGGTCGGCGACGACCTCCGGGTCCTGGGCCATCCGTCCGATCCGGCAGCCGCGCAGCACCTCGCGTTCGCGCTCGAGGTAGCCGGCGATCCGCTCGTAGGCGGTGCCGGGGGCGGAGAGCCGCTCCTCGGCGAGGGCGCGCAGTTCCTCGGCGCTGCGCTGCAGGGCTGCGGCGGCGAGGCCGGGCTTGCCGGCGAAGTGGTGGTACATGCTGCCCTGGCCGGCGCCGCTGCGCTGCTGGATGGCGCGGGGGCTGGTGCCGACGTACCCGCGCTCCCAGAGGAGCTCCTGGGTGCTCTCGATCAGGCGGTCCTGGGTGCTCATGCGCCGACTGTACATACCAGTAGGTACAGCCGTCCACCGCGCGAAGAACGGCGGGAGCCGCCCCCGGGCGGGGACGGCTCCCGACGAACGGCGCCGGCCGGCGCCCGGTCAGGCCGGGACGCGCTCCGGCTCGGCGGCGGCGGGCTGCGGGTCGCGGGCCGCGCCGGGCACCGGCATCCGGCGGGCGAGCGGGGCGGGCAGCCACCAGTTGAGGCGGCCGAGCAGGGTCATCGTGGCGGGCACCAGCACCAGCCGGACGATCGTCGCGTCGATCAGCACCGCGACGGCCATGCCGACGCCCATCATCTTCACGGTGATGTCCGGGTCGATCGCGAAGCCGGTGAACACCGCGACCATGATGGCGGCCGCGCTGCTGATCACCCGCCCGGTCGCGGACAGGCCGCGCACCACGGAGCCCTTGGCGTCGCCGGTGGCCAGCCAGTCCTCGCGGACGCGGTCCAGCAGGAAGACCTCGTAGTCCATGGACAGGCCGAACAGCACGGTGAACATCAGGATCGGCACCCAGCTGGAGACCGGCACCTCGTGCGGCAGCCCCAGCGCCCGGGCGCCGGTGTCGGACTGGAAGACCGCGGTCATCACGCCGTACGCGGCGGCCACCGAGAGCAGGTTCATCGCCGCGGCCTTGACCGCGATCACCGGCGCCCGGAAGAGCACGGTCAGCAGGATCAGCGACATCGCGACGACCACCGGCACCACGACCCACAGCCGGGAGGCCAGCCGGTCGGAGATGTCGGAGAAGGCGGCGACGGTGCCGGTGACCTCGGCGCCGTCCGGCAGGACGTCCTCGCGGACGTCCTTCAGCAGACGGGCGGTGCGCTCGTCCTGCGGCCCGGTGGCGGGGGTGACGCTCACGATCGCGGCGTCCCCGGCCCGGTTGACCAGCGGCGGGCTGACGGCGGCGACGCCGGGCTGCCCCTTCAGGCCGGCCACCAGCGGCGGCAGCTTCTCCTGCGGGAGCTTCTTCAGGTCGACGGCGATCAGCAGCGGGCCGTTGGCGCCGGGCCCGAAGGCGTCCGCGGTGAGGTCGTACGCCTTGCGGGTGGTGCTGGACGCGGCCTGGCTGCCGGCGTCCTGCGGCCAGGTGCGCATGTGCAGCATCGGTGCGGCCAGCGCCAGCAGGACCACCAGCGAACCGAGGGCCGCGACCACCGGACGGCGGCCGATCAGTGCGGCCCAGCGCTCGGTGCGGGTCGGGCCGTTCCCGGCCTTCAGCTTCGGGTTGCGGCGCTCGGCGCGCCGCAGCAGGCGGTCCCCGGCGAGCGAGCAGAGCGCCGGGACGAGGGTCAGCGCGGCCAGCATCACGGAGCCGACGACGGCGAAGGTGGCGTAGCCGAAGGAGGAGTAGGTGGGCAGCCCGGCGAGCCGCAGGCCGAACAGGGCGACCAGCACGGTGGAGCCGGCCACCACGACGGAGGCGCCGGCGGTGGCGGTGGCCTCGGCGGCGGCCTGCTGCTTCGTCAGGCCCTTGCGCAGGCCCTCGACGTGGCGGCTGACCAGCAGCAGGGCGTAGTCGATGCCGACGCCGAGGCCGACCATGGAGGCGACGGTCGGGGCGGTGGGGCTGATGTCGGTGACGGCGGCCATCAGGGTGGTGAGCGCGGTGCCGAGGCCGAGGCCGGCGAGCGCGACGACCAGCGGCAGGCCGGCGGAGACCAGGGTGCCGAGGGCCATCACCAGGATCACCAGTGCGGCGCCCATGCCGATCATCTCGGCGGTGCCGTCGGGTGCGGTGAAGTTCTCCGGCAGCTGGCCGCCGAACTCGACCTGCAGTCCGGCCTGTTCGGTGGGGCGGCCGGCCCCGCGGAGGGCGTCGAGGCCCTCGGAGCCCTTGAATTCGGTGACGGGGGCCGAGTAGTCGACGGCCAGCAGGGCCGTGTCGCCCTTGGCGGAGAGCTGCGGCGGGGCCACCGCGGTGACCTTGGGCAGGGCGGCGAGCCGGGCGCGGAGTCCGTCCAGCTCTGCGGCGGGCACCGGCTTGCCGTGCCGGTCGTGGACGACGACCCGGGCGTTGGCCCCGGACATCTCGGGGAAGCGGTCCTTCAGCAGGTCTGCGCCGGCGGTGGAGCGGGTGCCGGGCACCCGGTAGTCGTCGCGCGGGGTGCCGCCGAACGCGGCGGCCAGGCCGAGGGCGAGGGCCAGCAGCAGCACCCAGCCGAGGACGGTGCGCCAGGGGCGGGCGGCGGCTGCGCCGCCGAGGCGGCCGAGCAGGGTTGACATGGTCGGGGCCTTTCGGCAGTCCGGTGGTCGTTACCCGTTCAGCCTGCGGGGTGCTGCTTGGAGCCCACTTGGTGCCGGGCGACGGCCTCCTCGTCCGGCACCGCGGGAAGGCCGTGCAGGGCGGCCAGCGCCTCCGCCTCCCACGGCGCGGACTCCCAGCGGCGGGCGATCTCGGCGGCGTGCGCGAAGTGCTCCGCCGCCTCCTCGGTGCGGCCGAGCATCCGGGCCAGCTCGCCGAGCACCATGGCGATCGGGCGCAGTGCCACGGAGGTCGAGGCGGCGCCGGCCACCAGGTTGCGCAGCGGCAGGAGTTCGGTGATCAGCTCGTCGGCCTCGGCGTGCTCCTCGAGGGCCAGGACGGCGGCGGCCCGCAGGGCGAGGAAGAAGGACCGGTAGTAGTCGGGCTGGACGGGCAGCCGACGGGCCCGCACCGCGCGGGCCTCCTCCGTCCGGCCGAGGGCGGCGAGGGCGAGGGCCTCGACGTCTGCGCCGAGCCGGCCGTACCCGGCGGACAGCGAGCGCACCCGGGGCAGCTCGCCGCCGATCCGGCCCTCCCGGACGGCGATGGTGAGTTCGGCGAGCGCGCCGAATCCCTCGGCGTGCACCGAGGCGCGGGCGCGCAGTCCTGCCACGGCCCGCCCGTACAGTTCGGCGGCCTCCGCGGTGCGGCCGGCGGCGAGTTCGAGCATGCCGCGGTGGCAGAGGCCGACGTCGGCGAGTTCGGCGAGCCCGTAGCGTCCGGCGATGGCCGCGGCGGCCGCGATGTGGCGGCGCAGCGCCGGCATGTCCGCGGCGACGGCGGCCGCCGTGGCGTACAGCTGCTCGGCGTGCCAGCGGTAGGCGGGCAGGTCGTGGCGGCGGGCCAGGGCGGCGAGCTCGTCGGCGATCACCGCGCGCCGCGGGGCGCCGAGTTCGTAGTCGCAGATCCGGGCACTGGCGGCGAGGGCGAGGGCCAGCAGCCGGGGGTCCCCCTCGGCGCGGGCGATGGCGACGGCCTCGTCCGCGGCGGCGGTGCCGACCGGCTCGCCGGCGCAGTTGCACTCCTGGGTGAGGGCGTCCAGCAGGCGGCAGCGGACGGCGGGGGCCAGGTCGGTGCGGCGCAGCAGCCGCTGCAGGGTCTCCACGGCCTGTTCGTCGTAGGTGCCGTAGGGGTGGGTGACCCAGGGAGTGGGCTCGGTCCAGGCCGTCCAGGCCTCGATCAGCAGGTCCTCCCGGCCGGTCTCCTCGGCGAGGGCGACGGCCCGGCCGCGGGTGGCGGTGGCGGCGGCGACGGCACCGCCGCGGACCTGGGCCCGCAGCAGGGCGCCGAGCAGGGCGGTCCGGCGGGCGGGCCGGTCGTCGCCGCCGTCCGGGACGCGGTCGAGGTTGTCCAGGGCCTGCTGCAGCAGGTCGGCGCAGGTCTGGTGGGCGTAGCGGCGTTCGGCGGCCTCGGCGGCGCGGACGCAGGCGTCGACGGCGCGCTCGGCGGTGGCGGAGGAGGCCGCGCTCGTCCAGTGGTGGGCGAGGGCGGCGAGGCGGTCGGGGCGCAGTGCGCACAGCGCCTCCGCGAACCGGCCGTGCAGGCGGGCCCGGCGCAGGCCGCTGAGGTCGCCGTAGAGGGTGTCGCGGACCAGGGCGTGCGCGAACCGGACGGTACCGGGGCGGGGTTCGGTGAGCAGGCCGCCGACGACGGCTGCCTCCAGCGCCTCCAGCAGCTCCTCCTCTTCGTCGCCGGAGGCGTGCACCAGCAGTTCGACCTCGGTCTCCCGGCCGGCCACCGAGGCCAGCCGGAGCGCCTCCACGGTGGCGGGCGGCAGCCGGTCGAAGCGGCGCCGCAGCACGTCCCGGACGCCCTGCGGCACCTCCTGGAGGGCCACCAGGGCGCCCTCCCCGGCCAGCAGGTGGGCGCTCTCCACCAGGTAGAAGGGGTTGCCGCCGGTGCGCTCGGCGAGGGCGCGGACGGTCTCCGCGTCGACCGGGGTGTCGCAGACCGCGCCGATCAGGGTGCCGGCCTCGGCCTCGTCCAGGCCGCCGAGCGCGATCCGGTACGGCGAGCGGCGGGCGAAGGTGCCGAGCAGGTCGGTGAGCCCGCCCTCCCCGGGGCGGTGCGCGCACACCAGCAGCAGCCGCTCGGGGCCGTGCACGGCGGCGAGTTCGGCGGCCAGGGCGCGGGTCTCCTGGTCGGCGGCGTGCAGGTCGTCGAGGATCACCGCGACCGGCGCCCGCTCGGTGGCGGCCTCCAGCCAGCGGGCGACCGCCCGGTGCAGCCGGAAGCGGCCGGTCAGCGCGTCCCGGCGGCGGGTGGGGTCGTCCTCGCCGAGCAGCGGGGCGAGTTCGGCCCTGGTGACGGTGGACGGCGGGTGCTGCCCGGCGAGTTCGCGCAGCGCCTCCGTCCACGCCCAGGCGGGCGGGGCGCCCTCCGTCTCCGGGCAGCGGCCGGTGGCCACCAGCCAGCCGCTGCGCCGCAGTTCGCTGCCGAGGCGGGCGAGCAGGGTGGACTTCCCGGCGCCGGCCTCGCCGGAGACCAGCACCACCGACCGGCCACCGGGGACGGTGGCGGCCGTCGCGGCCTCGCGCAGCGTGCGCTGCTCGGCCTCCCGGCCGACGAACGGCGGATCCTGCGGGCCGTTGCCGCACCGCGGGCCGGCCGGGCGGGACGGCGGCAGGTCGGCGGCCGGGAGCGGCACGCCGAGCAGGTCCGTCTGCTGCCGGAGGATGGCGGACTCCAGCTCGGCGAGGGCCGGCCCCGGATCGAGGCCGAGCTCGGCCGTCAGCACGGTACGAGCACGGCGCAGCGCGTCCAGGGCCTCGGCCTGCCGGCCGGCGCCCCACAGGGCCCGGGCGAGCAGCCGCCAGCCCTCCTCGCGCAGCGGGTGCTCCTCGGTCAGCGCGAGGGCGGCCGCAGCGGCGTCGCCGGCACGGCCCTCCTCCAGTGCCGCCACCACGGCGGACTCCTGTGCGGCGACCCGCAGTTCACCGAGGCGGGCGATCTCGGCGGCGGCCCAGGGCTCGTCGGCGAACTCCGCGAAGGCGCTGCCGCGCCAGAGCGCCAGCGCCTCGTCGAACAGCCGGGAGACGGGGTGCCCGAGATCCTTCGCGGCCCGCTCGGCGAACGGCTGGAGCCCGCGGGCGTCCCGCAGCCGTACCTCGAAGTCCCAGGCGTCCACGCCTGAGGCGGGCAGCGCCAGGGCATAGCCGGGGGCACGGCTGAGCAGCAGCCGGGCGGGTTCGCGGGGGCCCCGTTCGGGTTCGAGGATGCGGCGCAGGTTGGACACGTACGCCTGCAGCGAGACGGCGGCCTTGGCCGGCGGCCTCCCCTGCCACAGGTCGTCGATCAGCCGGTCCACCGGGACGACCGCGCCGCGGGCCACCAGCAGGCGGGCGAGCACACCGCGCTGCCGCGGGCCGCCGAGGCCGATCCCCGCCCCCGCCACCTGCGCCGTCAGCGTGCCCAGCACCGATATCCGCACCATCGTGCAACGAGCGTAAGCGATGGCCTCGTGCCCGTTCCAAGCGGACTCCCTGCCGGTTCCAAGCCGGCTCCAAGCCCCCGGACAGGTCGGACACGCACGGGGCAGGGAACGCACCACCGGCTGCGGGCCGGCCCACGAGGGGCGTGTGGGGGCACCTCCCGGCCCAAGGCTGGGAAGAACTGCGCAGTCCGGGAGCGGGCGTCACGACAGCATGGGCCAAGCCCCGATCCGTACGGTGGCCCGCATCCGGACTGCGCAGTTCCCCGCGCCCCTGACGGGCTTGCCCCTGGGCTGTCGGTTCAGCTGCGCAGGAGGACGGCCGAGAGGGGGACGAAGCCGCCCTCGGTGCCGGTGGTGTCGGGGCCGGCGGTGCGGCGGAGCATGGCGAGGGCGATCCGTTCGCCCTGGGCCTTGGCGCGGTCGGCGTTCGGGCCGGTGTGGAGGCCGTCGACGGCGGCCTGCCAGAGCTGGACCCAGCGGCCGAAGTGGGCGGCCGTGAGCGGGCGCCGCTGGTGCAGGCCGAGGTGCGGGGAGAAGGCGTTGCGGCGGTACTCGCCGGTCCGCAGCAGGGCGCTCTCCCAGAAGTCGGTGATGTGCGGGAGGTGGGTTTCGAGGTCGAGCCGGGCGATCTCGGTGAAGTAGGGGCCGATCAGCGGGTCGGCGAAGGCGACTTCGTAGAAGCGCCGCAGCAGCCGTTCGAGGTCGGCGCGGTCGGTGATGTCGGGGTGCGGCACCGGCGGGCTCCTCTCGGTACGGGCCCTGCGGGCCGTTGCGGCCAGGCTACGCGGCGGCCCACCGGTCCGGCAGGGCCGTTGGTCCCGGGCGCGGGCGGGCCACCTGGCAGGATGCCGGCATGACCTATCTCCCCTCGGACGACCGCTACGCGTCCATGACCTACCGGCGGGCGGGCCGCAGCGGTGTGCAGTTGCCCGCCGTCTCGCTCGGCCTGTGGCACAACTTCGGCGATTCGCAGCCGCTGGAGGTGCAGCGCGCGGTGCTGCGCCGGGCCTTCGACCGCGGTGTCACCCACTTCGACCTGGCGAACAACTACGGCCCGCCGTACGGCAGTGCCGAGCGCAACTTCGGCTACCTGTTCGCGCAGGACTTCAGGCCGTACCGGGACGAGTTGTTCATCGCGTCCAAGGCGGGCTACGACATGTGGCCGGGCCCGTACGGCGACGGCGGCTCGCGCAAGTACCTGCTGTCCAGCCTGGACCAGTCCCTCGGCCGGATGGGCCTGGACTACGTCGACGTCTTCTACTCGCACCGCTACGACCCCACGACTCCGCTGGAGGAGACGATGGGGGCGCTGGACCACGCGGTGCGCTCGGGCAGGGCACTGTACGCGGCGATCTCCAACTACCCGGCCGAGCAGCACCGGGAGGCGGTGGAGATCCTCCGCGGCATGGGCACGCCGGTGCTGATGAACCAGATCAGCTACTCGATCCTCAACCGCACCCCCGAGGACGGGCTGCTGGACGCGATCGGCGAGACGCAGACCAGCATGATCGCCTTCTCCCCGCTGGCCCAGGGCCTGCTGACCGACCGCTACCTGTCCGGCAGCGTGCCGGCCGGTTCGCGGATGTCGGTCGGCCACTTCCTGCGGGAGGAGGCGCTGACCGAGCGGAAGCTGGACCAGCTGCGGGCGCTGAACAAGGTCGCCGAGCAGCGCGGCCAGACCCTCGCCCAGCTGGCACTGTCGTGGGTGCTGCGGGACGAGCGGGTGGTCTCGGTGATCATCGGTGCGTCCGGTGTCGCCCAGCTCGACCAGAACCTCGACGCGCTGAAGGGCGGCCCGCTGACCGCCGAGGAGCTCGCCGAGATCGACCGGCTCAGCCGCTGAGCCCGGCGGCCCGACCGGCCTGCGCCGTCGGTCGTGCCGGAGGCCGGGGCCGGACGCGTGGGTCCTGCGGCCCCCGCCCCTCCGGTGTTGGGCCCGCGCCGACGGGGGGCGCGGACGTTTTGACCACCCCGCGGTCGGGGGCGATGCAGTG